>JAAYZM010000075.1 GCA_012514835.1 Actinomycetales bacterium | reverse complement strand
GAGGGCGGCATCCACGACCTCGTGCTGTCCCCCGCCCCGGTGCGCTCCCGCGTGTTCGCGGAGATCACCCGGTGGTGCGCGGTGTACGGCTGGGGGTAGTCAGTGCGTGGTGCACTGGTGCAGCGTGGGACCGTCCTCGTTCCCGACCCGCCACACTCCCCAGCCGTCGACGTGCAGCGCGGCCCGCGACGCGATCTGGGCGGCGGCGCTCGGGTCGCCGAACACCTCGCCGCTCGGCAGCTCGATAAGCCCGTCCGCCCGCAGCTGCGCCGTGAGCCGCTGACCGCGCCGCTCACGGAACCACACGAGCTCGACGGGGCCGGACTGCCCCACGAGCGCCGTGAGCCGGGGGTTCGGCTGCTGGCGCGACGCCGCGACCGGGACGGCGTCCTCTGCGGTCGAGTCCACCCCGTGGTGACCGAGCGCGTACGAGGACGTCGGGAGGGCCATCGGCGGCGGCAGCGGGCTGTACGTCGCCGGAGCGGCCGGGGCAGGAGCCGCCGGGGCCGGGGCGTTGGCCGACGGCGGAGCCACGGGGGCTGCCGCCTGCGGAGCGACCGGTGCAGCATGCTCCGGCTCGTCCGTGAGCGCACGCGCGTCCGGCGAGATGAGCGGAGGGGACGGGACGAAGGTCGGCACGTACTCGCCGTCCACGACGCTGCCGTGCCCACTGTGCGCGGGAGCCGGGGCGGGAGGTGCGGTGGGAACAGGAGTCGCGGCGGCCGCAGGCGGGGCCGACGGCGGGACCTGCACAACAGGCCGCGCGGGCGACGGCGGCGTGATCGAGGTGTCCGCGGTGGGCGGGCTCACCGCGGGGGTGCGGTCGGCCACGGGCGAGAACCTCGCCGTGGGCGACACGGGCGAGGCGTGCGCCGGGGAGATCGGCATCTGGAAATGCTCCGCCGGGGCGGCCGGCGTCGGACCCGTCGCGGGCGTGCCCGCGGAGATCTCGCGACCGTCCGTGCCCGTGGCCGCGAAGGGCGACTCGACGGACTCGGACGCGTGGTCGGGGGCCGCCGCGAAGCGGGAGAAGGCCTTGCGCTGCTCGTCGTAGGCCATGGCCGCGGCGAAGGCTTCGTCGGAGCGCACGAGCCGCAGGTTCGCCTGCTCCACCTGACGCAGCTCCGCGATGGGCCCGGCCAGCGGGGAGACATCGAGGTAACGGCGTCCGCCGGCGCCGTGGATCACGCCCATCTGGAGCACCTCGACCTGGCGGCCGGGGGCGCGCAGGAACTCGAGGGCGTCGGCAATCTCGGGGTTGACGGTCGAGCACACGAGCAAGAGGCGCGCGCCGACGCGCAGCCCACGCCGTGAGTAGGCGGCAGGCAGCGACTCCCGGAACGCCATGAGGTCCACGCCGAACTGCTCGGCGCCGTCGTGGTAGAGCCGCGCGAGGTCACCGGAGGTCAGGCGACCGGCCTGCCCCGCGTAGGCGAGCGCCTGGATGAGCGAGGCCGAGTCGAGCTCTGCCACGACCTCGACCACCACGGGCTGGCCCACCACGTCGAGCGCGAGCATGTGGGGCCGCTCGTCCTCGGCCGAGCGCCGGGTCGCGACGGGGAAGAGGCCCTCGCCCAGGAGCTCGGAGAGGTGCGTCGTGACCAGCTCGGCGCTGTCCGGCTCGAAGCTCGCCGCGGCGGGCTGCATCGGGCGGACGAGCCGGGAACCGGACTCGTCGAGCTCGAACAGCGGCACGGATCACTCCTGGCGTCGGCGGGGGCGGCAGGCCTCGGGGCGCACGCCACCCCCACGGCCTTTCCTACGGTCTCACAGGGGGCTGACAGACGATAGCGCCAATCAGGTTCACCCGAAGGGCCCAATCCTCACAGGCGTTGGGCGAGCAGCTCCGCGAGGTGCATCCCCTCGACACCGCCCAGCTGGTCGCCCTGGGTGCGGCACGAGTAGCCGTCCGCGAGGT
>JAAYZM010000515.1 GCA_012514835.1 Actinomycetales bacterium | reverse complement strand
CCCGAGGTCTTCGCGCAGATCGAGGCCCTCGGGCGGCTCGAGGTGGTGCGCTGATGCCCGAGCTCCTCGACTGGCAGCTGCTCGTCTCGGTGTTCGTGACGCTGTTCGTGATCATGGACCCGCCCGGGACCGTGCCGATCTTCCTCGCGCTGACCTCCTCGATGACGCGCGTGCAGCGCAAGCGGGCGGCCCTGCAGGCCGTGGTCGTGGCGTTTGCCGTGATCGCCGTGTTCGCGGTGTTCGGCAAGCAGGTGCTCGACTACATGCACGTGTCGATCCCCGCGCTCCAGGCTTCCGGCGGGCTGCTCCTGCTGCTCGTGGCGATGGAGCTGCTCACGGGCAAGATGGAGAACCCGGAGCCGTCGCCCAACAAGCAGGTCAACGTGGCGCTCGTGCCGCTCGGCACGCCGTTGCTCGCCGGGCCCGGCGCGATCGTCGCGACCATGGTGTTCGTCGCGAACGCGGACGGGCCCGCGCAGTGGGGGTCCGTCGGGGTCGCGCTCGTGGCCGTGTGCGCGTGCTTGTGGCTCTCGATGCGATTCGCCGGGGTCATCCGGCGCGTGCTGCGCGAGTCCGGGACCATCCTCGTCTCGCGCATCGCCGGTCTGCTGCTCGCGGCGATCGCCGTGCAGATGATCGCCGACGCCGTGCTCGCCTTCGTCGCCCAGGCCGGCTGAGACCGCAGGCCGCGCCGCCGCGATGACGCACCCTCGCCCCCCGCGCGGGCCATGATGGAGCCGATGGCTCACGTGACGCTCGCCGACATCCAGATCCGCGACCCCTACCTGCTCACCGTGCCCGACGAGGGCGCCTACTATCTGTTCGGCAGCACGGACGCCGACATCTGGCGCCCTCCGGCCACCGGGTTCGACTGCTATCGCAGCACCGATCTCGCCTCGTGGGAGGGGCCGGTCCCCGCGTTCCGCCCGCCGGTCGGCTTCTGGAGCGACCGCAACTTCTGGGCGCCCGAGGTCCACCCCTACCAGGGGCGCTGGTTCATGTTCGCGACCTTCAAGGCCGAAGGCGTGTGTCGCGGCACGCAGATTCTCGCCGCCACCCGCCCCGAGGGCCCTTATGAGCCGTGGAGCGACGGCCCGGTCACGCCGCGTGACTGGGAGTGCCTCGACGGGACCCTCCACGTCGACCCCGACGGCGACCCGTGGTTGGTGTTCTGTCACGAGTGGGAGCAGGTGCTCGACGGCGAGGTGGTCGCGCAGCGCCTCTCACGCGACCTTCGCGAGCCGGTCGGTGAGCCACGGACGCTCTTCGCCGCGTCGTCCGCCGCGTGGGTGCGCCCGCTCAACCACCCGCGCATCCCGGCGGACGCGAAGGCCTACGTCACCGACGGGCCGTTCCTGCACCGGCTCGCCTCGGGCGCGCTCATCATGCTGTGGTCGAGCTTTGGCGACCAGGGCTACGCGATGGGGATCGCGCGCTCCACCTCGGGCCACGTGACGGGCCCCTGGGTGCAGGAGGCCGAGCCGCTGTGGGGGGCCGACGGCGGGCACGGGATGATCGCGCGACTCCTCGACGGCGAGCTGCTGCTCACCCTGCACCAGCCCAACGACACCCCGAACGAGCGCACCGTCCTGCGCCGCCTCGTCGAGACGGACGAGACGGTGACGCTCGCCGAGAGGTGAGAGGGGTCAGTCCTGGGTGGGGGTGGCGGTGGCGTCGGAGCCAGAGCCAGAGGAGCGACGGCGACGACGACGGCGGTTACGGGACGCCCCGGTACCTTCGCCGGAATCGGTCGACGCCGGGCGGGAGGACTCGGTCTGCTGACCGGACGATGCGCCCTGGGACGCACCCTCGCCGCCCGCACCGCCACGGCGGCGCCGCGTGCGGGTTCGGGTCTGACCGCCGTCGGACCCCCCGCGCTCGGAGGTGCCGCGCTCGCGGCGCGCTCCGCCGTCGCGACCGCCTCGGCCACCCTCGCCTCGGCCTGAGCCGCGCTCGGAGCGCCCACGGCCACCGTCGCGACCGCCGTCGCGGGTGACCTTCTTGCCCGTCTCGCCGAGGTCCTCGAGCACCTCGGCGCCGAGGCCTGCGCGGGTCCGCGCGGACGCGGGCAGGCGGCCCTTCGTGCCCTCGGGGATGTTGAGGTCGGTGTAGAGGTGCGCCGACGAGGAGTAGGTCTCGACGGGCTCGGGGAACCCGAGGTCGAGGGCCTTGTTGATGAGGCCCCAGCGGGGGACGTCGTCCCAGTCGACGAACGTCACGGCCGTGCCCTTGTTGCCCGCGCGGCCCGTGCGGCCGGTGCGGTGCAGGTAGACCTTCTCGTCCTCGGGGCACTGGTAGTTGACCACGTGCGTGACGTCGTCCACGTCGATGCCGCGCGCGGCGACGTCCGTGGCGACGAGGACGTCGACCTTGCCGTTGCGGAACGCGCGCAGGGCCTGCTCACGGGCACCCTGGCCGAGGTCGCCGTGCAGCGACGCGGCCGCGAAGCCGCGCTCGACGAGGTCGTCCGCCACCTTCGCGGCGGTGCGCTTGGTGCGGGCGAACACGATCGACAGGCCGCGACCCTCGGACTGCAGGATGCGGGCGAGCACCTCGACCTTGTCGAGGGCGTGGGCGCGGTAGACCACCTGGCGGATGTTCTTGACCGTCGCGCCGCCGTCGTCCGGGTCGTTCGCGCGGATGTGCGTGGGCTGCGTCATGTAGCGGCGGGCCATCGCGACGACGGGCCCGGGCATCGTGGCCGAGAACAGCATGGTCTGGCGGGACGCGGGCGTGCGCGCGAGCAGCTTCTCGACGTCGGGCAGGAAGCCCAGGTCGAGCATCTCGTCGGCCTCGTCGAGCACGACGCACTTGACGTAGGACAGGTCGAGGTGGCCCTGCTGTAGCAGGTCGATCATGCGGCCGGGCGTGCCGACCACGACCTCGACGCCGCGGTTGATCGCCTCGATCTGGGGCTCGTACGCGCGGCCGCCGTAGATCTGCACGATCCGCACGGAGCGCTTCGAGGACGCCATGGTGAGGTCGCCGGCCACCTGGACCGCGAGCTCGCGGGTCGGCGCGACCACGAGGGCCTGCGGCTTGCCCGGGGCGGGCAGCTCGTCGTAGCCCTCCTCGCCGGGCGCGACGACGCGGTGCAGGAGCGGCACGCCGAAGCCGAGGGTCTTGCCCGTGCCGGTCTTGGCCTGGCCGATGATGTCGTGGCCGGAGAGCGCGACGGGGAGCGTCATCGCCTGGATGGGGAACGGGGCGGTGATGCCGGCGCCCGCGAGGGCGTCGACGATCTGGCTGCGCACGCCGTAGTCGGCGAACGTCGTGTCGGAGGCCTGCACGCTCGCGTGCGTCGCCTCGACGAGGGGCATGCCCTGCTCGTTCTGGGTGGTCTCGAGAGGAGTAGTAGTCACGTCTGGGGTGCCTTCGTGCGTGCGGCGGCGTCAGACGTCTCCGAGTCGGTGCCCTCGTGGGCCCGTCGATCGGTACGTGCGCCATCGCGTGATGGTCGGCAGCCGATCGTGAAGGGCTGTGCCGGCGACGTCACCCGGCGAGCGGGTGGGCCAGCGGATCGTCGAGACGACCGGGCAACCGTTGAACGGACACATGCTATCGGACGACGGCGCGAAGGGGCGGCGGTATCGACGCGCGGCCGTGGCGGGCCGGTGCGGCGTTAGGATTCCGCGGTGACTACAGCCCAGACGCCGCCCGACCCGGAGCAGGACACGTTGGCGCTCCTCGGGCTCGCGGCCGAGTTCGAGTTCGAGTCCTTCGTGCGCCTCGCGGGAGACTCCGCGCTCGCGCCCAGCATCGGTGAGCGCCAGGTCATCGCACGCTCCGCCACGCGAGCCCTCGAGCGCCAGGAGCGGCTCGTGGAGCGCATCGTCGAGCTCGGTGGGGACCCGGCGCAGACCATGTCCCCGTTCGACGGCGTGATCGAGGACTTCGAGCTGCGGACGACGGCGGGAACCTGGTCGGAGCGGCTCCTCAAGGCGTTCATCGGCTACGCGGTGGCCGACGACTTCTTGCGGCTGCTCGCCGAGGGTGCGGACGACACCTCACGGGAGCTCGTCAGCTCCTTGCTGGGCGACCCGGACTACGCGGAGCTCGTCGTGGGTCAGCTCGCCGTCGTGCTCGCGGACGACGTGACCGCGTCCCGTCTCGCGCTGTGGGGCAGGCGCCTCGTGGGGGACGCGCTCGCCGTGATCCAGGGCGCGATCGTGCGCCAGCCCGCGTTCGGGCGGCTCCTCGCGGCGGGTGCCGCCGAGGAGGCCACCGCGAACGAGGACCGGGTGCAGCGCGTGTTCTCCGTGCTCACCGCCGAGCACACCCGCCGCATGGAGCGGCTCGGGCTCGCGGCCTGAAGGCCAGCGCCGCTTGAAGGCTGGCGCTACTTGACGGTGCCGAAGCCCACGGGGCGCGGCGACTCGGTGCCGATCTCGATGTAGCCGATCGACGCGGTCGGGACCACGATGCGTCGCCCGCGGGTGTCCTTGAGCTCGAGCGTCGCGGCGCCGGACAGCGCGGCGGCCACGGCGGCCGAGGCCTCGTCCGCCGTCAGGTCGGACTCCACCACGAGCTCGCGGGCCAGGTGCTGCACACCGATCGTGATCTCCACTGTCATGCCTTCCGTCGCTGTCGCCGGCCGCTTCGTGGCGCGTCCCGCCTACCGGCGACATCCTAGGTCGCCCGTGGAGGCTCGCTGCGAGGCGTTCGCGCCGGGCGTACACCCGCGCACGCGGCCGCGTGGGCGCGCAGTGACCAAGGAGACCGCCGTCGGACCTCGGCAGCCCCTGACCACTCAGTCGTTCGAGGCGGGAGCCTCGGTGCGCACGAGCCCCTTGATGCCGCCCCACGCGACGCGCGCGACCAGCTCGGCGGCCTCGTCGACGGGCATCGTGGCGTACGGGCCGTCGCCGCGATGGCGGGCGCTCGCGGCGATCTGGGCCATCCCGACCAGCGCGGTTGCGACGAGCTCGTTGTGCTCGTGTGGAAGTCCTGTGTAGTGCTCGAGCACCTCGGAGATGTGCCGGGCGGTCTCGGCGGAGGCGCTCTCGACCCGGGCTCGGACGTCGTCGTCGCGCGTGACGTCGGACTCGAAGAGCAGCGACGCGGACTGTCCCGCGGACTCGACGTACCCGAAGTAGGCGCGCACGAGGGCGTGCACCACGGCCTTGCCGTCACCGGGTTCCACGGCTCCGCCGGAGACCGGCTCGAGGGCCATGGACACGGCGCTGACCAGCGCTTCTCCTCCTCGGTCCACCACCGCGAGGTAGAGGTCGAGCTTGGACGGGAAGTGCCGGTAGAGCACGGGCTTGGAGACGAGCGCCTGGTCCGCGATGTCGTCCATCGAGACGTGGTGGTAGCCCTGCGTGGCGAAGAGCTCCTGGGCGATCTCGAGCACCTGCTCGCGCCGCGCGTCGCGCGACATGCGAGTGCGGCGGGGCGTCTCGGCGGGGCTGCTCACGGGCCGATCGTAGCGGCACAGCTTGCCCCGAGGGCGTGGACCGATGAGAACATGGACCGATGGCATGGCGACAGGCGACCGCGGACGCGGAGCAGGCGACGACGCCGCAGCACGCGAGAGCGCGCATCGCGGCGCGGCGGGTCGTGCGTGTCCCGATCCTGCTTGCGGCCGTGTGCGTGTCCTTCGGGGCGGGGATCGGCGCGGGGGCGCTCACGCACCAGGAGGTCCCGCAGGACACGCTCGCCGAGCAGCTCGCGGGCGAGGGGCTCGGGCTCATGACGGTGGATCCTTCTCCGTCCGAGGAGCCTTCGCCGTCGGACGTCCCGGACGAGTCCGAGGAGTCTTCGCAAGAGCCCGACGACGGCGAGTCGAAGGAGCCGGAGCAGGCGGAGGAGACCGAGGAACCGGTCGACCCGGAGGAGCGCGACGCGACGGGGCTCAGCGAGTCCGACCGTCTCGCGGGGATCCTCGAGGCTGGCACGCCGTCGAGCGCGGGCGGAGAGCTGCTGCGGGTCCCGGGCGAGTCCGCGGCACCGGGCACGGGGGAGCTCGTGCGTGTGCGCGTCGAGGTTGAGGAGGGCCTGCCCGTCGACGGCCTGAAGTTCGCCGACATGGTCATGACGATCCTCAACGACGAGCGCGGCTGGGGCCACGAGGGCACCGTGACGTTCGCGCGCGTCGAGGGGGAGGCGGACATGCGGGTGGTCCTCGCGACGCCTGACAAGGTCGACGAGATGTGCGCGCCGCTCAACACGGCGGGCGAGTACTCGTGCGGCCGTTACGGCCACGCCGCGATCAACTACACGCGCTGGGTGGACGCGACCGAGGAGTTCGCCTCGCGCACCCAGTACCGCCAGTACGTGATCAACCACGAGGTGGGTCACCTGCTCGGCAAGCAGCACGTCTCGTGCACGGGAGCGGGCGATCTCGCCCCGATCATGCAGCAGCAGTCCATCAAGGTCGCCCCGTGCGAGCCGAACGGGTGGCCGTTCCCCGACGAGGACTGAGCCGGTCCGGCTGACCTGAACCGCCCCGCCTGACGTGCACCGTCCGGCGTTGTCGGTGGCGTGTGGTTCCATGCCGCCATGGCATCGGAACCCGTCGTGCGGCTCGTCGCACCCGCGGCGCCGCAGCCGTTGCCCCCGCTCGACACGCACCAGGAGGCCGCGGTGCGCGCGGTGCTCGCGGGGGAGCCCACGGTGGTGCTGGGGGCACCGGGGACGGGGCGGACGACGACGGCGGTCGCGATGCTGGTCGAGTCCGTCCGCGCGGGTGTTCCCGCGGACCGGGTGGTCATGCTCTCCCCGCGGCGCCGCAGCGCCGGGCAGCTGCGCGAGCGTGTCGCGGGGCTGCTCGGGGTCGTGACGCGTGGTCCGCTCGTGCGCACACCCACGAGCCTCGCGTTCTCGGTGCTGCGCACGGAGGCGCTCACCGCGGGGCTTCCGCTCCCGACCCTGATCTCCGGCCCGGAGCAGGACATGCTGCTGCGCGAGCTGCTCGAGGGGCACCTCGAGGGCGAAGGGGTGTCGCTCGCCCTGCCGGAGGACGTCCCCGTCGAGGTGCTGTCCCAGCGGGCGTTCCGCGACGAGCTGCGTGACCTGATCATGCGCGCCGCGGAGCGCGGCGTGGGCGCCGAGGAGCTCGCCGGGCTGGGCGAGCGACACGGGCGCCCGGCGTGGGTGTTCGCCGCGCGGCTCTACCGCGAGTACCTCGACGTCGTGACCCTCGGGGCGGGGACGCCGGACGCGGGCGAGCGCCTCGACCCGGGCGTGCTGGTCGAGCGGGCCGCCGAGGCGCTCGCGACGTGGCCCGAGCAGGACAGGGAACGGCCCGGATGGGACCTCGTGGTGGTCGACGACGCGCACGAGGCGACCCAGTCCGTCGGTGCGCTCGTGCGGGTCCTCGCGGAGCAGGGTGCGCGGGTCGCGCTCCTCGGTGACCCGGACGTCGCGGTGCAGACCCACCGGGGTGCCGTGCCGGGGGCGTTCCTCGACGGCTTCGGCCTCGTGCCGGGCCCGCCCCTCGTGCTGCGCGAGGGGTGGCGGCAGGGTGCCGCGCTGCGCGAGGTGAGCGCGCGGCTCGGTGGGCTCGTGCGCGGCGCGGGCACGCACCGCCACCAGGACGTGACGCCGCGGGGGCCGGAGCCCTAGCGCGTCGAGGCCGCGATCGTGGGGTCGCCCGCGCACGAGGTGGCCGTCGTGGCGCGCACGTTGCGCGAGGCGCACCTGCTCGAGGGCGTGCCGTGGGGGCAGATGGCCGTCGTGTCGCGCTCGGGGGCGCAGGTCGCGGCGCTGCGTTCCGGGCTCGCGCGGCTCGGTGTTCCCGTGGACGTGCCGGGCGCCGAGGTGCCTGTGCGCAGCGAGCCCGCCGTGCGGCCGTTCCTGCTCGCGCTGCGGTGCGTGGTCCCGGTGCCCGGGAAGGGCGGGGCCGAGGTCGATGAAGGCGGTGAGATCGACGAGCCGACGGCGGCCATGCTGCTCACGTCGCCGATCGGCGGGCTCGACGCGCTCGGGCTGCGGCGGTTGCGCAAGGCACTGCGCGAGCTCGAGCTCGGGGCCGGCGGGTACCGGGCGTCGGGGGCCCTGCTCGTCGAGGCCGTCACGACGCCGGGGCTCGCGGACGCGCTCGGGCCTCGTGCGGCCGTCGGGGCGCGGGCGCTGCGCTCGGTCGTCGCGGTGCTCGAGGCGGGTCACGCGGCGGCCGGTGTCCCGGGCGCGACGGCGGCGACCGTCCTGTGGGCCCTGTGGTCGGCGGCCCGTCTCGCTGAGCCGTGGCGCACGGCGGCCCTTGCGGGCGGTGTCGCGGGTCAGCGCGCGGACGACGACCTCGACGCGATGCTTGCGCTGTTCAAGGCGGCCGAGCGCTATGCGGAGCGCATGCCCCAGGCGGGCCCGCTCGGATTCCTCGAGCACCTCGACGCGCAAGACCTCACGGAGGACACGCTCGCCGCCCGGGCCACGGGTGCCCAGGCCGTCACGCTGTGCACGGCCGCGAGCGCCGCGGGCTCCGAGTGGGAGCTCGTGGTGGTCTCGGGCCTCCAGGACGGGTCGTGGCCGGACCTGCGGCTGCGTGACTCGCTCCTGGGTGCCCAGGCGCTCGCGGACGCCGTGGCCGGTCGCCTCGCGGGCGGCGTGCCGGACCTGCGCGAGGCGCGGCGCGCGGTGCTCGACGACGAGCTCCGGGCGCTCGCCCTCGCCGTCTCGCGCGCGCGCTCGCGGCTGCTCGTGACGGCCGTCCAGGACGAGGACCAGCGCCCCTCGGCCTTCCTCGACCTCGTGGTACCGCCGCCGGACGGTCTTGACGACGCTGCCGGTGGCGAGCTGCCCGACCCGCGCCACGTCGCGCCCCGGCTCCCGCTCGACCTGCGCGGGCTCGTCGCGCAGCTGCGCCACGAGGTGCTCGCGCCCGAGCTGAGCGCGGACCCGAACCACGAGCTGGTCGCGCGCGCCGAGGCCGCGGCGTCGGCACTCGCGAGGCTCGCGAGAGCGGGGGTCGCCGGGGCGGACCCGGGCTCGTGGGCCGGCCTTGCCGAGCCGAGCACCAAGACCGCGCTCTACGGCCCCGAGCAGCGGGCCACACTGTCCCCGTCGCGCGTCGAGCAGCTCACCACGTGCTCGCTGCGCTGGGCGCTCGAGTCCGCGGGAGGCACGGCGTCGGGCACGTTCGCGGCCCACCTGGGCACGCTCGTCCACGAGATCGCCGAGACCCACCCCACGGGGACGCTCGAGGAGATGACGGCGGAGCTCGACCGCTTGTGGCCGAGCCTCGACCTGCCCGAGGGCTGGCTCAGCGACCGGGACCGCCTCAGGGCCGAGGGCATGGTCGCCCGGCTCGCGTCCTACGTCGCGGCGCACCCGGACGTGGTGGGAACGGAGATCGACTTCGACCTCGAGCTCGAGACCACGGCGGGGCCGCTGCGGCTGCGCGGCCGGGTGGACCGCGTCGAGCGTGACTCGGCGGGGCGCTTGCGCATCGTCGACATCAAGACGGGCAAGTCCGCGCCGAGCGTCGAGCAGGCGAAGACGCACCCCCAGCTCGGGGTCTATCAGCTGGCCCTCGAGCACGGTGCGCTCGTCGTGGAGCCTGGAGACGGCACCGCGGAGAACGGAGGAGCGGCCCTCGTCTACCTGGGCGCCGACTCGAAGAACGCCACGCAGCGCGCACAGCCGCCGCTCGGGGAGTCCGTGGACCCTCAGTGGGTCTCCGGGCTCGTCGGCGAGGCGCGGGAACGCATGGCCGGCCCCGTGGTCATGGCGGTCGCGAACGACCTGTGCGAGCACTGCCCCGTGCGGCGCAGCTGCCCCGTGCGGGACGAGGGTGCGCAGGTGACGGCATGAGGGTCACCGCCGCACAGGTCTCCGCGGCTCAGATCGCCGCCGTCATCGCGCCGGGCACCACCCCGACGCCCGAGCAGACGGCCGTCATCGAGGCGCCCGACGTCCCGAGCCTCGTGGTCGCGGGGGCCGGCTCGGGCAAGACCCAGACGATGTCGCTGCGCATCGTGTGGCTCGTGGCGAACGAGCTCGCCGCGCCCGAGGAGATCCTTGGGCTCACGTTCACGCGCAAGGCGGCGGGTGAGCTCGCCGAGCGGGTGCGCCGCCAGCTGCGCCGGTGGTGGGCGCACGAGGGGACCGTCGTCACGGCCGCGGCGGGTCCCACGGTCGCCACCTACAACTCCTACGCCGCGTCGGTCGTGGCGGACCACGCGCTGCGGATCGGCCACGACCCCGGCGCGCGCGTGCTGAGCGAGGGGTCGCGGTGGCAGCTCGCGCACGAGGTCCTCGCGGGGTTCGACTTCGCCCAGGAGGCGCCGTCGTCGGCCGTGAGCACCCTCGTGGGCGCCGTGCTCTCCCTGTCCGACTCCCTCGCCGAGCACCTGCTCGACCCTGCCGAGGCGGGGCCGAGGCTCGCGGGGCTCGGGGAGGAGTTCCTGGGCCGCGAGCTCGCCCCGGGGAAGCGGAGCTACCCGAAGGACCTCAGCGACGTCGCGGCGAGCCTGCGGCTGCGCGCGAGCCTCGTCGACGTGGTCGCGCGGTACCGCGAGCGCAAGGCCGAGCTCGGGGTCATGGACTTCGCGGACCAGGTGATGCTTGCCGGGCGCCTCGCGCGGGTGGGTGCCGTGCGCGCGGGGGAACGGGCGCGGTTCGGGCGCGTGATCCTCGACGAGTACCAGGACACCTCGGTGGCCCAGCTCGACTTCCTGCACTCGCTGTTCGGCGCGGGCCATCCCGTCATGGCCGTGGGCGACCCCAACCAGTCCATCTACGGTTGGCGCGGGGCGTCGGCGGGCGGGCTCAACGCGTTCCGGGACACGTTCCGCACGCGCGACGGAGCCCCGGCCACTCAGCTGCACCTGTCCACGGCATGGCGCAACGACCGCGCGATCCTCGACGCCGCCAACACCATCGCCGCGCCGCTCGCCGCGGATACGGGGCTCGACGTGCCCCCGCTGCAGCCCCGCCCGAGCGCGGGGGAAGGCGCGGTGCTCGGCGAGTACTTCGCGACGGTCGAGGACGAGGCCGACGGCGTGGCGCGCTACCTCGCGCGGTTCGGGTGGGCCGACGGCGAGGAGCGGGCGCGTCCCACGGCCGCGGTGCTGTGCCGCAAGCGCAGCCAGTTCGGTCGGCTCTCCGCCGCACTGCGCCGCCACGGCATCCCGTTCGAGGTGGTGGGACTGGGGGGTCTGCTGTCCGTCCCGGAGGTCGTGGACGTGGTTGCGGCGCTCCAGGCCGCGCACGATCCCACGCGCGGCGACGCGCTCATGCGACTGCTGACGTCCGCGCGGTTGCGGCTCGGGCTCGCCGACATCGCGTTCCTCGGGGACTGGGGGCGCCACCTCGCCGCGCGCCGTCGCGCGCCCGGTGGCACCGGGACACCGGAGGGGCCGGAGAGCCCCGACGGGGGCCTGGACGCGCCCGAGCTCGAGGCCGACGAGGTCGACGAGCGCTCGATCGTCGAGGCGATCGAGGACCTGCCGCCCGTGGGATCGACGTGGCGGGACTCGCGCGGCCACGAGCTCTCCGCGGCGGCGCGCGAGCGCATGAGCGCGCTCGCGGGCCAGCTCGCCGCGTTGCGCCGTGCGACCTACCTACCCGTGGGACACCTCGTGGCGGAGGCGGAGCGCCTTCTCGGGCTCGACATCGAGCTCAGTGCGCGCGGCGGCGCGGGTGCCCGCGTGCACCTCGACCGGCTCGGGGAGGTGGCCGAGCAGTTCACGTCGGAGCTCGACTCCTCGGCCGCGACCCTCGGGGCGTTCCTCGACTACCTCGACGCGATCGACGAGCACGAGCGCGGCGGGGAGCCCGGTCAGGTGGACGTCGCGACCGACCGCGTCCAGCTCCTCACGGTGCACGCCGCGAAGGGGCTCGAGTGGGACGTCGTCGTCGTGCCCGGGCTGCGCGACGGCAGCTTCCCGACCATGGCCGTCAAGGAGACGCGTGGCGCCCAGACCAAGGCGTGGCTCACGGGGGCCGGGGCCCTGCCGTTCCCGCTGCGCCGGGACTACCGCGACCCGGACGGCTCGGATCGCCTCCCCGCGCTCGAGATCGCGCCCGGCGCCGACACGGCCGACGTGCTCGAGGAGATCGAGACGTTCCGGCGAGCCGTGGCCCGCCACGAGGTCGCCGAGGACCGCCGCGTCGCGTACGTCGCCCTGACCCGGGCGCGCACGCACATGCTCCTCACGGGTGCGTGGTGGAGCGAGGCGAAGCAGGCGCGGGGCTCCTCGATCTTCCTTGACGAGCTTGCCGCCGCGGGCCGGATCGGCCAGGCCGACACCGAAGGAGCCTTCTCCGGTGCGCAGCCTGAGGGCGACAACCCGCTGCTCGCGAGCCCGGTCACCGGCCAGTGGCCCGCCGATCCCTTCGCGGGGCTCGAAGACTCCCGCCGTCCCGCCCTCGAGGCCGCCGCCGCGCGGGTTCGAGGCGCGATCGAGGCGCCCGCAGCCGGATCGACCGAGGACGTGGACCGGCTCGTGGAGCTCCTCCTCGCCGAGGACGCTCGCCGTCGCGACCCCGGCCCGAGCGAGGTACCCCTGCCCGTCGCGGTCTCGCCGACGGCACTGACGCAGCTGGTGCACCACCGCGAGCGCTTCGTGCGCAACCTGCGCCGACCGGTGCCGCGCGAGCCGTCGGTCGCCGCGCTGCGCGGGACGCTGTTCCACCAGTGGATCGAGCAGCACTATCGCCAGACCTCCCTCGTGGACGTCGAGGACCTCCCTGGCGCGGACGACGCGGCGCACGCCGACGAGACCACGGCCGCGCTGCAAGAGGCGTTCGAGGCGAGCGAGTGGGCCGCGCGCACACCCGTCGAGATCGAGCTCGACCTCGTGGTGCCCGTGGGTGGCGTCGTGGTCCACGCGCGGCCCGACGCGATCTTCGCGGAACCGGACGGCTTCGTGATCCTCGACTGGAAGTCGGGTCGCCCCCCGGCCACCGCCGAAGAGCTGCGGGAGCGTGAGCTCCAGCTGGCGCTCTACCGGCTCGCGTGGGCGACGTACCGGGGCATCGACCAGTCGCGCGTGCGAGCGGCGTTCTTCTTCGCGGCGACGGGTGAGACCGTCGAGGCGCACCGCACCGTGATTCCCGAGGAGGTCCCGACGATCGTCGCGGGTCGTCACTCCGGCTCGGCCTCAGCGCTGCAGCCGGCCGCGCGTCGCTAGCCGACGAGCGCTCTCGTCGAGCAGCGGTGCCCGTCAGCCAGATTCGCTAATCGAGAGGGCTCTCGTCGTCCTCGGCGGCGACGTGCTCGGCGAGGTCGGTGAGCATCTCGACGGCATCGTGGACCACGTCGTCCTGCCCGGTGCGCGCGCCGTAGAGGAGCCATCGGGCCAGGGCCAGCTCGCCGGCCAGGAGGGCGCGCTCGACGAGGTGCGGGTCCTTGAGCTCGGTCCGGCGCAGCTGGTAGGCCTCGGTGATCGAGTCCACGGCGTCCGAAGGGGCGGCGACGAGGAGCCACGCGAGGTCGTCCGCGGGGTCCGCGACCTTCGCCTCGCCCCAGCCGAGCACGCCGGTGACGAGGTGCCCGTCGGTGAGGACGTGGCTCGACGTGAGGTCGCCGTGCACCACGGTGGGCCGGAACCGCCACAGGGCGACGTCCTCGAGCCGGGCCTCCCAGCGTCGCAGGAGGACGGTCGGCACCTTGCCCGTGCGCGCGGCCTCGTCTACCTCGGACTGGCGCCGTTCGCGGTAGGCCTGGGCCTCGTAGACGGGCAGCCCGGCGTCCTCCACGGTGGACGTCGGCAGCTCGTGGATCGCGGCGATCGAGCGACCGAGCGCGGCGGCGAGGCCGGGACCTCCGGTGAGGGACTCGAGCCGCACCTCGCTCCCGCGCAGCGCGGGGTAGACCACGGCGCGCCCGCCCTCGGGCAGGGGTGCCGAACCCACCACGCGGGGGACGTCGAACGGCAGCGAGCCCGCCTCGGCGTGCGGACCGAGGGCCCCGAGGAGGGCCAGCTCGGCCTCGAGCGCGGCCCCGGCTCCGGCGTGCAGCGGGGCGCGCACCACCCAGCGTCGGCGCTCCGCGTCGGTCACGACGGCGAGGTCGAAGTCGCTGCCGGAGAGGGCGGAGGGGCGCACGTCTCGGGCGTCGAGGCCGGGGATGGCTGCCGTGGCGAGCGCGGCGAGAGCGAAGGGAGAGCGGGTCACCCGACCAGGGTAGGTCGCGCCGCGGGGGCCGGCACGGCACCGTGCAGGCGTGTCCCGCGACCAAGCAGATGCCCCGTCGGGCGAGACGCACACGTCCT
>JAAYZM010000514.1 GCA_012514835.1 Actinomycetales bacterium | reverse complement strand
GTGTCCGCGCAGGTGGCCTACCAGTCGGGCCGCGAGCACGAGGACATGGTGCTCGCCACGGGGCGGCTCGCGAACGGCGTGATCGTGCACCACACCGTCAACTGGCTCTCGCCCATGAAGGAACGCCTCACGGTGGTCACGGGCGAGCTCGGCACCATCATCGGGGACACCCAGACGGCCGACGTCACGTTCTACGCCAACGGCACAGTGCGCACCGAGTGGGACTCCGTCGCGGCGTTCCGCGGCGTCTCCGAGGGCGACGTCACGCGCTACGCGATCCCTAAGCGCGAGCCGCTGCGCTCCGAGCTCGAGGCGTTCCGCGACGCCGTGCTGGGCGAGGGCGACCGGACCGTGTCGATGGCCGAGGGCCTCGCGACGCTCGAGGTGGCCGAGCACATCCTCGCCTCCGCCGCGGCGGGCGGCGCGCTCCGTCCGTGACGGGGCCGCGCCTCGCGCCCGACGCGCTCGCCAGGGCGGTCGTGGCAGGCTCGACCTCGTGAAGCACGCCGTCGTCGTCTCGCGCCTCTTCGCGCCCGAGCCTGCCGCGGCGGCGTTCCGCCTCGAGGCCCTCGTGCGCGCGCTCGCGGCCGCCGGCACCGACGTCACGGTCCTCACCTCGAACCCGCGCCCGGGCAGCCCGCCCGCAGATGACGCCGCCCTCGCGCCCGCGGTACCCGACGGGGCGGGGAAGGGCACCGAGGTGTCCGACGGCGGACAGCCTGCGACTGCGCACCCCGGGCGCGTGCGCGTGCGGCGTGCTCGCGTGCTGCGCGACTCGTCGGGCTACGTGCGCGGCTACCTGCCCTACCTGTCCTTCGACGTGCCCGCGGCGTTCCGGCTCCTCGCGGTGCGCCGCCCGGACGTGGTGGTCGTGGAGCCCCCACCCACCACGGGCGTCATGGTGCGGATCGTGTGCGCGCTGCGGCGCGTGCCGTACGTGTACTACGCGGCGGACGTGTGGTCGGACGCGGCGCGCAGCACGGGCAGCCCGGGGATCGTGAGCAACCTGCTGGCCGGGCTCGAGGGCTGGGCGATGCGCGGCGCGCGCGGCATCGTGGCCGTCTCCGAAGGCGTAGCCACCCGCGTCCACGCCCTAGCGGGCCCCAAGGTGGACGTAGAGATCGTCCGCAACGGCATAGACACCACCACCTTCCACCCCACCCCCTCCTCCCCACCCACCCCTCCCGCTGACTTCGGCACTTTCAGCCCAGTTCGGCAGTCGCACCTGCCGAAGTCGGCGGAGACTGCCGAAGTCAGCGGAGAGGGTGGGGGTGCTGGGGGGCGGTACTTCCTTTATGCGGGGACCGCGTCGGAGTGGCAGGGGGCCGAGGTGTTCGTGCTCGCGCTCGAGCGCGTCCGCGAACGACACCCCGACGTCGAGCTCGTCTACCTCGGCTCAGGCAGCGCGTGGGCCGGGCTCCTCGACCTCGCCCAGCGCTCCGACCCGGGCGCGGTCCACCTCCTCGCGCCCGTCCCGCCCGCGCAGGCCGCGCGCTGGCACCGCGGTGCCGTCGGCGCGCTCGTGAGCATCGTCCCGGGGCTCGGCTACGACTTCGCGCTGCCCACCAAGATCTTCGCGGCGAGCGCGAGCGGCGTGCCCGTGATCTTCGCGGGACCCACCGGCACGGCGAGCGAGGTGGTCGAGGACGGTGGGCTGGGAGCCGCCGTCGGACACGATCCGGAAGCCGTCGCCGAGGCCATGGTGACCCTTCTCGAGGCCCCCGAGGCCACGGACCCCGCCCTGCGCGAGGCGCGCGCCACCCGGCTCGCGGCGTGGACCCACGAGCACGCGAGCATCGCGCGCGTCGGCGAGCGGGTCGCGGCCCTCGCGGCCCGCTGGTCGCAGAAGGCCAGCCCCGGAGAGGCCAGCGCATGAAGCTCATCTGGCGCACGCTGCGCGGGCTCTTGCCGCTGCTGCCGGGCAAGGCGCGACAGTTCCTCGCGGGCTACGTCGTGGCGAGCGCGAGCCTCGCGCTGCTCGACATCGCGGCGCTCGGCCTCCTCGCGCTCTCGCTCGCGCCCATGGTGCAGGGCGAGCCGGTCGAGCTGCCGCTCGTGGGGCGCGTCGAGCCGAGCGGGTACGTGGGGATCCTCGTGGTGGTCTCGGCGCTCATCATCGTCAAGGGGCTCGTGGCGATCGGCGTCCAGTGGGTCGTCACGCGACGGTTCGCTCGCTACGAGCTCGAGATCGGGGACCGCCTCTTCGCCGCCTACATCCGCGCCCCGTGGACCGACCGGCTCGCGCGCAACACGTCCCAGCTGGTGCGGCTCGCGGACGTGGGGATCGCCAACGCGACCGCCGGGTTCTTGCTGCCCGTCGCGGGGCTGCCCGCGCTCGGCGCCACGTTCCTGGCCGTGCTCGTGGTCCTCGTGGTCGCCGAACCCGTCACGGCGGCCCTCACGCTCGGGTACCTCGGCGTGGTGGGCGTGGTCATGTACTTCTTCGTCTCGCGGCGCGCGATCACGGCGGGGCGCGTCAACCGCGACTACTCGTTCCGGGTCGCGCGGCTCATGACGGAGATGGTGGGCGCGCTCAAGGAGATCACGCTGCGGGACAAGGCGGGCGAGGTGGCCGCCGTCGTGCACGCTGACCGCCGTCACACCACGCGCGCCCGCGCGAACCTGCAGTTCCTCGGTGCGATGCCGCGCTACGTGCTCGAGTCGGCGCTCGTGGGCGGGTTCCTCCTGATCGGCGGCGTGGCGTACGCGACGGGCGGGGCCGGGGCGGCGTTCAGCGCGCTCGCGCTGTTCGGGGTCGCGGGCTTCCGCATGGTGCCCGCGGTGACGAGCTTCCAGGCCGTGATCGCGATGACGGCGTCCAACATCCCCAACGTCGAGGCCGTGATCGGGGACATCCAGGCGGCCGAGCGGTACGTCGTGAACGCCGAGACCGTGGGCCGCGCGCCGTTCGATAGCGAGCCTGAGCTGCTGAGTCTGCGGGACGTCGCGTTCACCTACCCGGGCGCCACCGAGCCCGCCGTGCGGGACGTGCACCTGGACCTGCCGATGGGCTCGAGCCTCGCGCTCGTGGGCCGCTCGGGGGCGGGCAAGACGACGCTCGTGGACATCCTGCTGGGCCTCCTCGAGCCGTCCACCGGGTCGCTCACGCTCGACGAGCGGCCCCTCGCGGACGTGCTCGCGGCGTGGCGCGCGCGCGTGGGCTACGTGCCCCAGGACGTCGCGCTCTTCGACGCGTCCCTGGCCCAGAACGTGGCCCTGACCTGGACCGATGACCTCGACCTCGACCGCGTGCGCGACTGCCTCGAGCGCGCGCAGCTCGGCGAGCTCGTGGCCCAGCGCGGCCTCGACGCGCGCATCGGTGACCGCGGCATGGCCCTCTCCGGCGGGCAGCGCCAGCGCCTCGGGATCGCGCGCGCGCTCTACGTGGACCCGCTCGTGCTCGTGCTCGACGAGGCCACCTCGGCGCTCGACACCCAGACGGAGGCGAGCGTCTCCGCGGCGATCGCGGCGCTGCGCGGCGAGGTCACCGTGATCGCCGTGGCGCACCGCCTCTCGACCGTGCGCTCGATGGACCAGGTGTGCTTCATGGCCGAGGGCACGATCGCCGCGCGCGGGACCTTCGACGACCTCGTCGCCGCCGTCCCGGACTTCGCCGCGCAGGCGCAGCTCGCGGGGCTCGTGGAGTAGGGGCGTGGACGTCGACATCGACGTGGTCGTGGCCGTCCACGACGTGCGCCGCGCCTTCGCGCGCGCGGTGCGGTCCGCGCTTTCCTCCGACGACGGCGGTTGGACGCTGCTCGCCTCAGGGACGGGGGCCGACGGCGGACGGTGGGGTCGGTCCGGCGTGCTGGGCCCCCGGCTCTCGCTGCGTACGAGTCGTGGCCGCGTAGTCCGGGACGCGAGCCCGCGGGTGCGGGTCACCGTCGTGGCGCACAACCTCCCGGCATCCGCCGTCGTCGGCGTCCTCGAGGCCGACGGACTGGGTGACGCGCTCGCGGACGGGACCGTGCGCGTGCTCGAGCTGGCCGACGGCGTGCCGAGCCCCGCCGGACCGTTCACGCTCGGCATCGAGCGGGCCGAGGCGCCGTGGGTGTCGATCATGGGCTCGGACGACTTCCTTGAGCCCGGCGCGCTCGTGGCGTGGTGGGGGCTCGGGGAGGCGCGCGGATCGGCGGCAGTGCTCGCGCCGATGCGGCTCGACTCCGGCGGGCGTGGCCGCCTGATCCGCAACCCCGTGCCGCGGCCGCTTGCCGGACGGCTCTGGCCCGCCCCGCTCGATGCAGTGCGTGACCGGCTCGCGCCACGGTCCGCGCCGCTCGGGCTGCTGCGCCGCGAGGTGGTCGAGCGGCTCGACCTGCGGCTGGTCCCCGGGCTGCGCACGGGGGAGGACATCCCGTTCTCGGCGCGGCTGTGGTTCGCGGGCGAGCGGATCGACCTGGACCGGACCGCGCCCGCGTACGTGATCGGCACCGACGCGGCCGAGCGGGTCTCGACCTCGCCCAAGCCCGTGGATCACGAGCTCGCCGCCGTGCGGTTGCTGCGCGCCGAGCCGTGGGTCGAGGCGCTCGCCCCGGCGCAGCGGCGCGCGCTCGCGGTCACGATGCTGCGCGTGCACGTGCTCGGGGCCGTCGCGCGGCGGGTCGCGCGCGGGGACTGGCTGAGTGATTTGCCGGACGAGAAGGAGGCGTCCGCGGGGGCGGTCGCGGGGGGCGCCGTCGTCGGCGGGCTGGATCCCGACGGTGAGGCGCGCTGGCTCTCGGCGCTTGCGCGCGACTGGGCGCGGTTGGCTCCTGGCGCGCTCGACCCGCTTTCGCGGGCGGACCGGCGCGGGCTCGATGCGCTGTTGGCCGGGGCGGACCTCGCGGCCCTCGTGGAGGCAGCCCGGGCTCGCGCGGCGGCGGGCCGCGTCGAGGTGATCCTGCCCGCTCGCGCGCGCCACACCCTCGACCGCGAGGGCACGCTGCGGCGCTACGTGCGCGAACGGATGTGGTGGTGATGGGCGTGACGGAGGTGCTCGCGGGCGTGCGTCGCAGACTGCCCGCTCCCGCCGTGCGCGTGCTCGACGCGACCGTGCGCCTCGTGTCGCGCGCGCTCCCCGAGCGGCTGCGCGTCGCGCTCGGCCCCGCGCACCTGCGCTACCGCACGCGCGACATCCCACCGCAGCCCGCCGTCCCCGCTGCCCCGGTGCGCCTCTACATCGCGCCAGCGAACTTCGCGGGCCAGGGCTTCGCATGGGCGCGCGCGGCCGAGCGGCTGCCCGACGTGGGCGCCGTGAGCATGGCCTTCGTGAAGCCGGGCGGCTTCGCGTTCGACGTCGACGACCCCGTGCCCGAGGCGATCTACGCGGGCTCGCGCCGATGGCAGGCGAGGCGCCGGGCACTGCTGCCGCAGTTCTCGCACGTGATCGTCGAGGCTGGCCGGCCGTTGCTGGGTCACCTCATGGGCGCCGATCCCTTCGCGGAGGCGCGCTGGCTGCGCGAGCGCGGGGTCGGGGTGGCGATGCTGTGCCACGGCTCGGACATCCGCCTGCCGTCGCGGCACCTCGGGCTCGAGCCGTTCTCCCCGTTCACGAAGGACTGGGAGCTCACCGAGGTGCTCGAGCCGCAGGCGGCGCGGCTCGCGGAAGGGCTCGCGAGCTTCGACGGTCCCGTCTTCGTCTCGACGCCGGACCTGCTGCTCGACCTCCCCGGCGCGACGTGGCTGCCCGTGGTGGTGGATCCGGACCGCTGGGCCGGTGTCGCGTCCGCGGACGTGCTCGAGCGCCC
>JAAYZM010000513.1 GCA_012514835.1 Actinomycetales bacterium | reverse complement strand
GTTTGGCGCACGTCGCGTGCTCGCCGTCGGACACCTCGATGCACTCCGGGACCCGCTTCATGAACCGCGGCGTGTCCCGGATGGCGAGGACGGGGATGCCGCGCGCGTCGAGCTCGTGCCACCGGGCTACCTGGGCCTCGTGGACTCGCTCGGGCTCTTTCGCGGGTCCCACCGTGCGGGTGCCCACGGTGAAGACGGCGTCCGGGTCGAGCGCGTCGATCGCGTCCACGACGGCCAGGTTCCAGTCCGTGCACGAGTCCCGCAGCTCGAGGTCCATGCCGGGGACGGCGAGCCGGCAACCGGTCTTCTCGACGAGCACGAGGTCCCAGCCGCTCCGCTCGGCGACGTCTGCGAGAGCCGGGTACCAGTGGGCGACGTGCGAACCCCCCGACATGACCACGGTGGGCGCGTGCGGTGCCGGGGTGCCTGCGAGGGGTCGGCACACGATCACCTCGCCCTTGTGCCTGCCGTCGCCCGGCTGTTGGAGGCAGCCGCGCTCCGCGTAGATCACGGGGTGGTCCTCCGCGGCCTCGACGAGAGAGGGCGTGAAGCCGGCCGCCGCGGCGACGCTCGCGGGCCGGGTGACCGTGACGTGATGGATCGTGCCCGCCGCGGCCACGGCCACGATGGCGAGCACACCGAGCGCCCCGAACGCGGCGGTGCGTGGGTCGAACCGGCCGTGGAGAGCGAGCGCGGGCACGGCGACGAGCCGTCGCGTGAGAGCCGCCGCGACGAGCGTCACGGCGAAGGTCGCGACCGCACCGCGCCAGCCGACGGCGGGGTAACCGCGCCAGTGCAGGTAGTAGACGAGCAGCGGCCAGTGCCACAGGTAGATCTCGTACGCGTGGCTGGTGAGCCAGCGGATTGGGGCGAGGGCCAGGAGCGCGCGGGCCGGGCTCGGACCGAGAGCCCCGGCACCGGCGACGACGGCGAGCGCGCCCGCGACCGGCCACAGGGCGGCAGGTCCCGGGAAGAGCGTGGCGCCGTCCATGACGAACCCGCACGACACCACGAGCGCAACCCCGAGGGTCCCGAGCGCGGGCTTGGCACATTCCGGGACGGGCCACCGCGCGATGAGGAGGGCGAGGATGCCGCCGATCCCCAGCTGCCACCACCGGGCGCCCGTGTGGAGGTAGGCGACGGGTTGTGCGGACGACACGAGGTGGACGGCGTACCCGAACGAGGCCACCGTCGTGCCCGTCGCAAGCGCGAGAGCCACCACGAGCGGGCTGCGGCCCAAGCGCTGCGCAATCCGGACGGTCGCCAGGAGCACGAGGGGCCACACGAGGAGGAACTGGCCCTGCACGGCGAGCGACCAGTAGTGCTGGAGCGCGCTCGCCCCGTCGCCCGCGGCGTCGTAGGAGAGTGCCGAGGCGATGAGCGCCCAGTTCTCCACGTACAGCAAGGAGGCGAGGATCTCGAGGCCCGCGCCCGTGCGCGCCGTCGAGGGCACGATCGTCACGAGGGCGACCAGGACGGCGGCCAGGACCACGAGCGACGACGGCACGAGCCGGTGCAGCGATCGGCCGTAGTGCCGGGACAGGACGTGCGGGGCACCCCGCACGGCGCGGTCGAGCACGGACCGCGTGACGAGGAACCCGCTGATGACGAGGAACACGTCGACGCCGCCCGAGACGCGCCCGTTGCCGAACAGGTGGAACGCGACGACCAGGACGAGCGCGACACCGCGGATACCGTCGATCTCGGGCAGGTGGACGCGACGCCCGGCGGCGGTGTGCTC
>JAAYZM010000512.1 GCA_012514835.1 Actinomycetales bacterium | reverse complement strand
TCTGCTAGTCGTCGAGACCGAGGTCGAAGGCCTGCTCGAGGTCCGTCTTGGAGTAGGCGCGGAAGGCGATGTACGTCTGCGTGCGGACCACGCCCTCGACCTTCGAGATCTTGTCCGCGATGACGTCAGCGAGCCGGTCGTGCTCACGCACCCGCACGAGGGCGACGAGATCGATGTCGCCCGTCACGGAGTAGACCTCGCTGACGCCGGGGATCTCGGCGACCGCTTCCGCGACCTCCGGGATGCGGTCGGCAACGGTGTCGATCAGGACGATCGCCGTGAGCATGGTCGGTCTCCTCGCGTCGGTACGGTGTCGAGCCCCATCATGCCGCGTCCGGGCCGGGGACGGTGTGCCGGCGCACGGCCTCGGCGGTCCGCGCGAGGTCCGCGTGCGCGGGGGCGCCGGCGACGGGCCAGGCCCACGGGGACGGGCCCTCGAGCGTGACGAGGCGCACGCCCGGGCTCTCGAGCCACGCGAGGACGAGCTCGGCCTCTTCCGCGAGCCCCGCGGGCGCGGGCGGGCACGGTGCGGGGACGTGCTCGGCCGCGGCGCGCAACGACTCCGCGACGGCCACGGGGTCAGTGCCGCGCAGTGCGATCCCCGTCGCCGCGAGGCGGGCGTGGCGCACGACGACGATCTCCCAGCCACCCTCGTGCGGCCGAGCGGCGACGAGCTCGGGGGTCGCCGCGAGCGGACCCAGCCGCTGGACGCGGCTCGCACCGCGCAAGAACACGGTGAGCCTGTCCCGCAGCGCCGCTGCGGCCTCGAAGTTGTGCGCCGTGGTCATCGCGGCGATCGCACGCGCGTGCGCCGTGACCACCCGCTCGGGGTCCGCGAGCATCGCGTCCCGGACGGCGGCCAGGTCCAGCGCGTCGAGGTGCATCGCGGAGCGCGTGCCCGGGACGTCGGGACGGAACGCGCTCAGCAGGGCCATGGCCGCGAGCTGGGCCTGGGACCGGGACGAGAACGGGCCGAGGTGCGCCGCGCCGTCGAGCACGTCACGGACCACGGACAGCCGCGGGACACCCGTCTCGACGAGGCGCACCCACGACGTGCGCTGCGGGAACTTCGAGCGCTTGTTGTACCGCGGGGTGTGCTGCGCGATGAGCCGCAGCTCGCGCACCTGGGCCTCGAGCTCGGTGGCGCACACGACGGGGCGCACGTCGTGCGCGATGCGGACCATCTCCTTGATGGGCTTGCGGGTCTCCGCGGCCGTGAAGTAGGTGCGCACCCGGGAGCGCAGGTTCTTCGACGTGCCCACGTAGAGCACCTCGTCGGCCGGCCCCACGAAGAGGTAGACGCCGGGGGACTCGGGCAGCACGTCCGCGAGGGACCGCTTGCGGCGCACGTCCATCGGGACGTTGTCGCCCGCCGTCGCGAGGTCCTCGAGGTGCGTCACGCCGGCACCCGCGAGCCGGCCGAGCAGCGCGTGGAGCACGTCGACGGTGGCCCGGGCGTCGCTCAGCGCCCGGTGGTCGGGCGTGACCTCGGCGCGGAAGAGCCCGGCGAGGGTCGAGAGCTTGTGGTTGGGGACCTCGTCCCGGGTCACCACGGCGCGCGCGAGCCGCACCGTGTCGACCACCTGGTTCCCCGGCCAGGGGTGTCCCGTGGCGCGCGCGGCGGCGCGCAGGAACCCGATGTCGAACGGGGCGTTGTGCGCCACGAGCACGGCGCCCCGGACGAACTCGAGGAACGCCGGGAGCACCTCGTCGATCCGAGGGGCGGGCAGCACCATCGCGTTGGTGATGCCCGTGAGCACGGTGATCTGCGCGGGCACGGGGACACCGGGGTTCACGAGCGTCTGGAACTCACCGAGCACCTCACCGCCACGCACCTTGACGGCGCCGATCTCTGTGATCGAGTCGCCGCCGCCCGCGCGCCCGCCCGTGGTCTCGAGGTCGACGACGACGAACGTCACCTCGCTCAGGGGCGGTCCCGTCGCGTCGAGGGTCGGTTGCACGACGACGGGCACCCGGGAAGCCGCCGTCGGCCCCGCTGCCGTCGTCGTCGGTCCTGTCCCTGATCTCACGCCCCGACGCTAACCCGAGCCCCTGACACCCGTTACCTCACGCTGAGACAGGCAGTACGGAACTGCCTGTCTCAGCGTGAGGGAACGGGAGAGAAGGGCTACTTCTCGGAGGGGCCCGAGGCGGGGACGCCCTCGTAGAGGCCCTCGATCTCGCCGGAGAAGTCCTTGAGGACGAGGTTGCGCTTCACCTTGAGGGAGGGCGTCAGGTAGTCGTTGTCGACCGTGAAGTCCGTGGTGAGCACGGCGTACTTGCGGATCGACTCGGCGCGCGAGACGGCCTTGTTCGCGCGCTCCACGGCCACGTCGAGCGCCGCCCGGACCTCCGGGTGCGCCCCGGCCTCGGCGACGGACAGCTCGGGCAGGTTGTGCACCTTGAGCCACCCGGGCAGGGCCTCGACGTCGAGGGTGACGAGGGCGCCGATGAACGGCTTCTGGTCGCCGACGACGACCACCTGGCTCACGAGCGGGTGCGCCCGGAGCCGGTCCTCGAGCACCGCGGGGGCGACGTTCTTGCCCGCGGCCGTGACGATGATCTCTTTCTTGCGGCCCGTGATGCTCAGGAAGCCGTCGTCGTCCAGGGACCCGAGGTCTCCCGTGCGGAACCACCCGTCCACGAAGGCCTCCGCCGTCGCGTCCGGGTTGTTGTGGTACCCCCGGAACACGGGGATGCCCTTCGCGAGTATCTCGCCGTCCTCGGCGATCTTGATCGACGTGCCCGGCAGGGGCAGGCCCACCGTGCCGATCTTCACGCGACCGGGGCGGTTGACGTTCGTGGGAGCCGTCGTCTCGGTCAGACCGTAGCCCTCGAGGACCGTGAGGCCCACGCCGCGGAAGAAGTGCCCGAGGCGCTCACCGAGCGGGGCGCCACCGGAGATCGCCCACTTCGCCTCGCCACCGAGCGCGGCGCGGAGCTTGTGGAGCACGAGGGTGTCCGCGATCTTGTACTGGACCTTCTGCCACAGCGACGGGCCCTTCGCCGTGTCGAGCGCGCGCGAGTACATGATCGCCGTGCGCACGGCCCGCAAGAAGATCCCGCGCTTCCCACCGAGGGCCGCCTTCTGCTCCGAGGAGTTGTAGACCTTCTCGAACACCCGGGGGACCGAGAGGATGAACGTCGGCTTGAAGGTCGCGAGGTCGGGGAGCAGGTTCTTCGTGTCGGGCGTGTGACCCAGCACGGCGCCCGCGGGCACCACGAGGACGTGCACGAAGCGTGCGAACACGTGCGCGAGCGGCATGAAGAGGAGCGTCCGCGAGCCGGGCTCCGAGACGACGACGTTGAGGTCGTCCACCGCGTTCACGGTGAGCCGGTAGAAGTTGCCGTGCGTGAGCTCCGCGCCCTTGGGGCGGCCCGTGGTGCCCGACGTGTAGATGATCGTCGCGAGGGAGTCCAGGTCGTCGAGGGCGCGCCTGCGCGTGATCTCCTCGTCCGGGACCGACTCGCCCGCCGCGACGAGGGCGTCGATGCCGCCGTCGTCGATCACGAGGACCTCGCCGAGCCCAGGGAGCGGCCCGCGCACCGACTCGAGGATCTCCGCGAGCTCGGCCGTCTCCACGACGACGAGACCGATCGACGCGTCCGAGCAGATCCACTCGACCTGCTCGGCCGAGGACGTCTCGTACAGGGGGACGGGCACGGCGCCC
>JAAYZM010000008.1 GCA_012514835.1 Actinomycetales bacterium | reverse complement strand
CGGCTCACGGGCAACCAGCACGACGCCGAGGACCTCACGCAAGAGACGTTCGTGCGCGTGTTCCGGTCCCTCGCGAGCTACCAGCCCGGCACCTTCGAGGGCTGGCTGCACCGCATCACCACCAACCTCTTCCTCGACCAGGTGCGTCGCAAGAACCGCATCCGCTTCGAGGCGCTCGCGGACGACGGTGGTGCCCAGCTCGTCACCCCCGCGGGCAGCGGCACCCCCGAGCGCGGCTTCGAGCACGCCAACCTCGACTACGACGTCCAGGCGGCACTCGACGCGCTGAGCCCCGAGTACCGCGCGGCCGTGGTGCTGTGCGACATCGAGGGGTTGTCGTACGAGGAGATCGCGGCGACCCTCGGCATCAAGATGGGCACCGTGCGCTCGCGCATCCACCGGGCCCGTGCGCAGCTGCGGGCCGCCCTCGCGCACCGCGCTGACGACGTGCACCGTGTTGTCGACGTGCACCGCGCCGACCCCGCGGAGGTGTCCTGACGTGGCGCACCTCGGCTACCTCCTCACGGCGCTCGCCGACGGCCAGCTCTCGCCCGCCACGGCGGAGAAGGTGCTCGAGCACGTCACGGTGTGCCGCCCGTGCGCCACGGAGCTCGCCGCGGAGCGTCGCGCGCGACGCATGATCGCCGAGGCCTCGTGCGGGTCCGTCCCGGCCGACCTCGCCGCGCGGCTGCGCACGATCGCCCACGAACCGATGCCGGGGCCCGACGCGCTCACGGAGCCGCTCACCCAGCCCCTGCACCCGCACCGCAGGCTCGGCGCGCTGACCGCCGTCGGGTCGCTCGTCGGGGCGTCCGCGCTCGCGACCGCGCTCTTCGTGGCGGGCACCCCGCGCGACGTCGCCCCCGCGTTCACCGAGTCCGGTGCGCTCGCCTCGCTCGGGCTCGTCGCCGAGGCACCCGCATCAGCGGCCGCGACGGCCGCCACCGCGAGCTTCGTCACCAGCGCCGCGCCGTCGGACCTGCCCGACGGCGTGTTCACGGTCACCGCCGAGCACGCGCTCGCCCGCGGCCGTGGGCACGTCGTGGAGCTCGCGGGCCGCGGCGGGCACGTGGTGCTCGCGACCCAGGACGGCCGCCTCGACGCGGACAGCGTCGCGCACCTCGAGCCCGTCCAGCACGGGGACGTCGAGCTCTACGTCCTGGCCCACGAGCCGTTCCACGCCGTGTGGCAGTCCGGCGACCGGGTGGTCGAGCTCGTCACGGACCTCCCCGCCGTCCAGGTGCGCGAGCTCGTGGCACACTTCCCCGCGGACGAGTACCACGTCGATGCGCTCGCCCGGCTCGCTCGGGGCTGGGCGGCAGTGACCGGAGGCATGCGCAGGTGACCGAGAACGACGACGCCCTCTTCGCCTCACCGGGCCGCGTCCCGCCGTCGGCCCCGGCCGTGCTGCCTCCTGGCCTTGCGCCTTCCGCCCCCGCACCCTCCGGTCCCACGAGCTCCGCCCAGTTCGGTGCTCCCGGCCCAGTTCGTACCTCCGGAAGTACGAGCTCGCGCGAAAACACCGAGCTCGGGTGGGGGAATGGTGTGGCGCCGGAGGAGCTCGGGTGGCAGCCGACCGGTGGACCGGCTCCCGATCGCGCCGAGTACCTCGCCCCGAAGCGTCCCGCGCGGGAGCGGCGTGGGCTCAGCGCGTGGTGGCTCGCCCCGCTCGTGGTGGTGAGCCTCGTGGCCGGTGGCGCGGGCGGCGTGCTCGCTGGCCGCTACCTGGACCAGGACCGCCCCGTCGAGGCGAACCTGCCGGTCTCGCCCGCCGCACCCGTGGACCGCGCCCCGGACTCTGTCGCGAGCATCGCGGCGAGCGTGCTGCCGTCGGTCGTGTCGATCGAGGTGTCCACAGGCGAGGGCCAGGGCTCGGGCTCGGGGTTCATCCTGCGCAGCGACGGCTACATCCTCACGAACAACCACGTGGTCGACGGCGGGGACGGACCCGGCGGCTCCATCACGGTGGTGTTCGCGGACGGCTCCCAGGAGACCGGGACGCTCGTCGGGGCGACCCTCGACTACGACATCGCCGTGGTCAAGGTCCCGCGCACCGGCCTCACGCCGCTCGCGCTCGGGGACTCCGACCAGGTGATCGTGGGTGACCAGGTGGTGGCCGTCGGTGCCCCGCTCGGGCTTCAGGGCACGGTCACGAGCGGCATCGTCTCCGCGGTCAACCGGCCCGTCACTGCGGGTGACGCGACGAGCCAGGCCTTCATCAACGCGATCCAGACGGACGCCGCGATCAACCCCGGCAACTCGGGTGGTCCGCTCGTGAACCTCGCGGGCGAGGTCGTGGGCGTGAACTCCGCGATCGCCCAGCTGCCCGGCGCCGCGCTGAGCGGTGTGGGCTCGATCGGTCTCGGTTTCGCGATCCCGTCCAACCAGGTACGGCGCACGGCCGAGCAGCTCATCGAGACTGGCGAGGCGACCTACCCGTACATCGGCGTCGTGCTCGACGAGCGCTACACGGGCGAGGGCGTCCAGGTGCTCGCCGCGCCCGAGGGCGAGTCCCTGACGCCCGTCGAGCCGGACAGCCCCGCGGACCGCGCGGGCATCCGGGCGGGTGACGTGATCCTCGCGATCGACGGACGTCCCGTGACCGAGCCCGACGAGGTGGTCGTCGCGATCCGCGCGAAGGCTCCGGGAGACGCCGTCGTGCTGCGCATCCGCACGGGGGACACCGAGCGGGACGTGCGCGTGGTGCTCTCCGAACGGGCCTCGGGCTGAACTAGCCTGGTCGCGTGTTCGGGATCAACGGGGCCGAGTTCCTCGTGCTGCTCGCCGTCGCCGTCGTCGTCGTCGGCCCCGAACGCCTGCCCCGGTACGCCGAACAGCTCGCGCACGCCGTACGCAAGCTGCGCGCGTTCCTCGGGGACGCGAAGGAGCGCGTGGCAGAAGAGCTCGGTGACGATGCGAAGGACGTCGACTGGGAGGCCCTCGACCCGCGGCGCTACGACCCGCGGCGCATCGTGCGTGAGGCGCTCCTCGACCCCGAGCCCGCCGCCACCGGTGCAGCCACGGCCGCCGCGGCGAGCGGTGCGGCCGTCTACGTGAGCGGCACCCGGCCCGCGAGCTCCGTGCAGTCCGCGTCGGTGCGCCTGCGCGAGGAGGAGCGCGCGCTCGCGGAGCACGGCGCACCATTTGACGATGAGGCCACCTAGCCTGGCCTGGCACAATGGCCAGCATGTCTTCCCCCTCGCGACCCCGGATCTTCTCGGGGATGCAGCCCACGTCGGACTCCCTGCACCTCGGTAACCTCATCGGCGCGCTGCGCAACTGGGTGGCCCTCCAGGACCAGTACGACGCGATCTACTGCGTCGTCGACCTCCACGCCCTCACGCAGGCCCCGGACCCCGCGACGCTGCGTGAGCGGACCCGGCGCACGGCCGCGCAGTACCTCGCTGCGGGCGTGGACCCCGAGCGGTCCGTGCTGTTCGTGCAGTCGCACGTGCCCGCGCACGCCGAGCTCGCGTGGGTGCTGGGCTGCCAGACGGGCTTCGGCGAGGCCGGCCGCATGACCCAGTTCAAGGACAAGTCCGCGAAGTACGGCTCGTCCGCCACGAACGTCGGGCTGTTCACGTACCCCGTGCTCATGGCCGCGGACATCCTGCTCTACGACACGTCGCTCGTGCCCGTGGGCGAGGACCAGCGCCAGCACCTCGAGCTGAGCCGCGACCTCGCGGAGCGCATGAACACGCGCTTCGGCGAGGGGACCGCCGTCGTCCCCGAGGCCTACATCGTCAAGGGCACCGCGAAGATCTTCGACCTGCAGAACCCCACCGCGAAGATGAGCAAGTCCACGGACTCCGAGGCCGGGCTCATCCAGCTGCTCGACGACCCGAAGGTGGTCACGAAGCGCGTCAAGTCCGCGGTCACGGACGCGGAGACCGAGATCCGGTACGACGTCGAGAGCAAGCCCGGTGTGTCCAACCTGCTGACCATCTACTCGGCGCTCACGGGCGAGTCCGTCGAGGCGATCGTCGCGCGCTACGAGGGCAAGATGTACGGCCACCTCAAGGTGGACCTCGCCGAGGTCGTGGTCGAGGCGCTGCGGCCCTTCCGCGAGCGATCGGCCGAGTACCTCGCGGACCCGGGTGCGCTCGACGCGCTCCTGGCCGACGGCGCGCAGCGGGCCGAGGATCTCGCGCGGCCGATGCTCGCGCGGGTGTACGAGCGCATCGGCCTGCTCGCCCCGGGGCGCCGATGAGGTTGCCGGGCAAGGCGGACGACGAGGTCCGGCTCGGGGTCGCGATCGCCGTCCCCGAGCCCTACGGCGCTGCCCTGCAGGCTGCGCGCGAGTCCTTCGGTGACCCGTACGCGCGGCTCATCCCGCCGCACGTGACGCTGCTCGGACCCACGGTGCGCGCCGCCGCCGCCCGTGACGAGGTCGAGGCGCACCTCGAAGCCGTCGCGTCCCGTCACGAGCCCTTTGCGATGCACCTGCGCGGGACGGGGACCTTCCGGCCCGTGTCACCTGTCGTGTTCGTCCAGGTGGCCATGGGGATCGGGGAGTGCGAGCGGCTCGAGGCGGACGTCCGCGCCGGCGTGCTCGCCGAGCCGCGCGAGTTCAACTACCACCCGCACGTCACCGTGGCCCACGAGCTCGACGAGGTTGCCCTCGACGAGGCGTTCGCGGGGCTCGAGCGCTTCGACGCGAGCTTCGAGGTGGCGTCCTTCTCGCTCTACGACCACGGCGAGGACGGGCTGTGGCGGCCCGCTCGTGAGTTCCGGCTGGGTTGAAGCCGTGGGGCGCTGGCGTGAGCAGGCGAAAGCCTTCGTCGCGCGCGCCCGGGCGACCCGCGTGGCGCGGGCGCTCGTCCACTTCGGGCAGCGTGGCGGCGCCGTCATGTCCGGGGGGATCGCCTACGCGGCACTCTTCTCGATCGCCGCGGCCCTCACGATCGCCTTCACCGTGGGGCTCGCTCTCCTCGGCGGGAACGTGGAGCTGCGGGACGCGTTCCTCGCGACGATCGACGGCTGGCTGCCGGGGATCGTCGGTGACGACGCCCTGCTCAAGCCCGACTTGCTGCGGCTGAGCGCCGGGTCCGGGGTCGCGGGAGCCGTCGCCGCGGGCGTCTTCGTGTGGAGCGCGAGCGCCTTCATGGGCGCGCTCGGCGCGGGCCTGCGGGCCATGCTCGACGCGTCCACCCCGCGGGGCCGCCAGCTGCCGGGGCTCGTGCGCACGTGGGCCGGGTTCCTCGGTCTCGGGGTGGCCCTCGCCCTCTCGACCGTCGCCACCGTCGGGGCCACCCGGCTCACGGCGTTCGCCGGTCAGTGGGCCACGCAGACGGCGGGCTACGTCGTGTCCTTCCTCGTGGACGGTGCGACGTTCGCGTTCGTCGTGCTCGTCGTGGCGGGGGCTAGGCCGCCCCGGAAGGACCTCCTGATCGGGGCGGCCTCCGTCGCCGCGATATTCGGTGCCGTGCGCTTCCTCGGGGTGGGGGTGGTCGCGACCTCGGGCTCCTCGAACCCGCTCCTGGCGCCTTTCGCCGTGCTCGTGACCCTCCTCGTCTGGATCAACCTCCTGGCGCGGGTGACCCTGCTCGTCACCGCGTGGGTCGCGGACCCCAAGGTCGAGATCCCCCTGCCCGGGGGCAACGTGGGCGGGGCCGTGCGGGTCGGGGACACGGTGCGCCGGCCCACGGGCCCGTGGACGCCCGCCGTGCACGACCTCCTCGACCACGTGGGCCACGCCGGGCTGGACAGCGTGCCCCGTGTGATCGGACGCGACGCCCAGGGGCGGGAGGTCCTCACGTACCTGCCGGGCAGCCCTGTCGACCTCACGGCCACGACACCGGGCCAGCTCCGGGCCGCCGCCGCGTGGGTGGGTCGCTACCATCGCGCCGTCGTGGGCTTCGCCCCGGGGACGCGCCGCTGGCGGTTCGTCGAGCGGGACCTGCGCAGCGGGGAGATCGTGTGCCACCACGACTCGACCATCTACAACATGCTCTTCGACGGTGACCGGCTCACCGGGGTGATCGACTGGGACGTCTCCGGCCCGGGGGTGCCGCTCGACGACCTTGCGATCCTCGCGTGGAGCGGCCTCCCGCTCTACCCCGAGCGGCCCGACGGTGAGGTCCTTGCGCGACTGGGAGTTCTGCTCGAGGGCTACGCCGAGGGGCTCGCCCAGGAGGACGGTCGGGTGGGCCGCCGTCGTCGGACCTCGTGGTGGCGTCGCCTCACCTCCCGCGGCCCCCGGCTCGAGGCACCCACGGCGCGCGAGCTCCTCGAGCACGTCGTGGTCCGTATGACCGCCGCGACCGACCGCATCGCCGCCGCGCAGGACGCGGGCGACGAGGGCATGCTCAACCTGCGCAAGGTCGACGAGCCCGCCCGCACGCGCGACCAGCTCGCCACGTACCGGGACGAGCGCCTCCCGGGGCTCCTCGCACGGCTCCTAGAGGCCCGCTAGGCCCGCGCGGTCTCTCAGTAGGCCCGCGTCACCATGGCGCGCTTGACCTCCTGGATCGCCTTGGTGACCTCGATGCCGCGAGGGCACGCCTCGGTGCAGTTGAAGATCGTGCGACAGCGCCACACGCCTTCCTTGTCGTTGAGGATCTCGAGGCGCTGGGCGCCGGCGTCGTCGCGCGAGTCGAAGATGAAGCGGTGCGCGTTGACGATCGCGGCGGGGCCGAAGTACTGGCCGTCCGTCCAGAACACGGGGCACGAGGACGTGCACGCGGCGCACAGGATGCACTTCGTGGTGTCGTCGAAGCGCTCGCGCTGTTCCGCGGACTGCAGTCGCTCCTTCGTGGGCTTCTGGGACTCACTCACGAGGAACGGCATGATCTCGCGGTAGGACGCGAAGAACGGCTCCATGTCCACGATGAGGTCCTTGATCACGGGCAGGCCCTTGATGGGCTCGACGGTGATGGGCTTCTCGGGGTCGAGGTCCTTCAGGAGCGTCTTGCACGCGAGCCGGTTGCGGCCGTTGATGCGCATCGCGTCCGAGCCGCACACGCCGTGCGCGCACGAGCGACGGAAGCTCAGCGAGCCGTCGACGTCCCACTTCGCCTTGTGCAGGGCGTCGAGGAGCCGGTCGGTGCCGTGGGCCTGGATGGTGAACTCTTGCCAGTACGCCTCGTCGCCGTGAGTCTCGGGCGTGAAGCGACGGATGCGCAGCGTGACGTCGAACGTGGGGACCTCGCCCACGGCGGCCGGTTCGGAGAGGGTGGCGGTCATCAGTACTTGCGCTCCATCGGCTCGTAACGGGTCACGACCACGGGCTTGTAGTCGAGCGTCACGGTGTCCCCGTGGCGGTACGCCATCGTGTGGCGCATGAACTTCTCGTCGTCGCGGGACGGGAAGTCCTCGCGGAAGTGCCCGCCGCGCGACTCCTCGCGGGCGAGCGCCCCGGTGACCACGACCTCGGCGAGGTCGAGCAGGAACCCGAGCTCGACGGCCTCGAGGAGGTCGAGGTTGAACTGGCGGGACTTGTCCTGGACGTGAACGTCGGCGTAGCGGGCCTGGAGGGCCTTGACGTCGGCGAGGGCCTGCGTGAGCGACTCGTTGGTGCGGAACACCTGGGCGTTCGCGTCCATGGTCTGCTGCAGCGCGGCGCGCAGCTCCGCGACGCGCTCGCCCGAGGCGCGCGACCGGATGGCCTCGAGCTGCTCGACGACGGCGTCCGCGGGGGACTCGGGCAGCGGGACGAACTCGGCGGTCGCCGCGTAGGCCGCGGCCGCGATCCCGGCGCGCTTGCCGAACACGTTGATGTCGAGCAGCGAGTTGGTGCCGAGCCGGTTGGCGCCGTGCACGGACACGCACGCGGTCTCGCCCGCGGCGAAGAGGCCGTGGACGACGTCGGTGTTGTTGCGCAGCGCGCGCGCGTCGATGTCCGTGGGGATGCCACCCATCGCGTAGTGCGCGGTGGGGTAGACGGGCACGGGCTCGGTGTACGGCTCGACGCCCAGATAGGTGCGCGCGAACTCGGTGATGTCGGGGAGCTTCGCGTCGATGTGCGCGGGCTCGAGGTGCGTCAGGTCGAGCAGCACGTAGTCCTTGTGGGGCCCGCAGCCGCGGCCCTCGCGCACCTCGTTGGCCATCGCGCGGGCGACCATGTCGCGCGGCGCGAGGTCCTTGATGGTGGGGGCGTAGCGCTCCATGAACCGTTCACCCTCGGAGTTGCGCAGGATCGCGCCCTCGCCGCGAGCCGCCTCCGAGAGGAGGATGCCGAGGCCTGCGAGGCCCGTGGGGTGGAACTGGAAGAACTCCATGTCCTCCAGCGGCAGCCCGGCGCGCAGGGCGAGGGCCATGCCGTCACCCGTGAGGGTGTGGGCGTTCGAGGTGGTCTTGAAGATGCGGCCCGCGCCGCCCGTCGCGAACACGACGGACTTGGCCTGGAACACGTGGGTCTCGCCCGTCGCGAGGTCGTACGCGACGACGCCGGAGACGGCGACCTCCTCGCCGTCCGCGACCGTGCCGTCCCGCAGGTCCGTGTCGAGCAGGACGTCGAGCACGTAGAACTCGTTGAAGAACTCGACGTCGCGTGCGACGCACTGCTGGTAGAGCGTCTGCAGGATCATGTGGCCCGTGCGGTCCGCCGCGTAGCAGGCCCGGCGCACCGGGGCCTTGCCGTGCTCGGCGGTGTGGCCGCCGAAGCGCCGCTGGTCGATCTTGCCCTCAGGGGTGCGGTTGAACGGCAGACCCATGTGCTCGAGGTCGATGACGGCCTGGATGGCCTCCTTGGCCATGATCTCGGCCGCGTCCTGGTCCACGAGGTAGTCCCCGCCCTTGACCGTGTCGAACGTGTGCCACTCCCAGTTGTCCTCCTCGACGTTCGCGAGGGCCGCGCACATGCCGCCCTGCGCCGCGCCCGTGTGGGAGCGCGTCGGGTACAGCTTGGAGATGACGGCCGTGCGCACGCGCGAGGAGGACTCGAGCGCCGCGCGCATCCCGGCGCCGCCCGCGCCGACGATGACGACGTCGTACTGGTGGATCTGCATTGTTCTCCTTGGCGAGGTCGTTCAGGCGGTGCAGAACGACGGCAGCAGGTCGGCAGGCGAGCCGGCCGGGCACGGGTCGAACGTGAAGATGACGAGGGTGCCGAGCACGACCGTCGTGACGAAGGCCGTCAGGAGGAGGACCTTGAGCACGAGGCGCGTCGAGTCCTTCTCCGCGTAGTCGTTGATGATCGTGCGCACGCCGTTCGCGCCGTGGATCATCGCGAGCCACAGCATGAGCAGGTCCCAGATCTGCCAGCGCAGGTCTGCCCACTTGCCGGCCACGAAGCCGAAGTTGATCCCCGTGATGCCCTCGCCCGCGACGAGGTTCACGAAGAGGTGCCCGAAGATCAGCACGACGAGGACCACGCCGGAGATCCGCATGAACAGCCAGCCGACCATCTCGACGTTGCCGCGCGTGGTGCGGCGCGTCGTGCGCGTCATGCGCGGGGAGCGGGGGGCGTCGATCGTGGTCATCAGTGGCCTCCGAACACGTTGCCGAGGTGGCGGGGCAGGAAGCCGGCCATGAGCACGAAGGTCAGGCCGAGCACGATCCACATCATGAGCTTCTGGCGGCGCGGTCCGTTCCACCAGAAGTCCACGAGGATCACGCGGATGCCGTTGAAGGCATGGAACACGATCGCGGCGACGAGCCCGGCCTCGGCGAGACCCATGATCGGGTTCTTGTACGCGCCGATCACGGCGTTGTACGCCTCGGGAGAGACCCGCACGAGCGACGTGTCGAGCACGTGCACGAGCAGGAACACGAAGATGAGCATCCCGGTCACGCGGTGGGCGACCCAGGACCACATGCCTTCTCGGCCCCGGTACAGGGTTCCGGCCGGTGCGGTGGCCACGTGGCTCCTTCCCGCGTCGGGGGGACGGCTCCGACGCCTCCGTACCACTGTAGTGACCCTGCACACATGCTCACTACGCTTGCGGCGTGAACCGGATCACAGACCTTCATGCCATCGTCCCCGCGGGCGGTGCCGGGACGCGGCTCTGGCCGCTCTCGCGCGCCGGCCGTCCCAAGTTCCTCCTCGACCTGCTCGGCACGGGCCGTTCGCTCCTCCAGGCGACGGTCGACCGCCTCGACCCGCTCGTCGCCGGGACCGTCGTGGTCACGGGGGAGCGGCACGCCGACGCGGTCCGCGCGCAGCTACCAGGGCTCGACGCCCAGGACGTGCTGGCCGAGCCGTCGCCGCGGGACTCGATGGCGGCGATCGGCCTCGCGACGGCGGTGCTCGCGCAGCGCCATGGCGACGTGCTCGTGGGCTCGTTCGCGGCGGACCACGTCATCTCGGGAGACTTCGCGGGTGCGCTCGAGCAGGCCGCCGTGGCGGCGCGCGCCGGGCACGTCGTGACGATCGGGATCACGCCGCGTGGGCCGTCCACGGCGTTCGGCTACATCCACGCGGGCCGCACGCTCGGCCTCGAGGGCGCCCCCGACGCCCGTGCCGCGCGCGGCTTCACGGAGAAGCCCGACGCGCACACGGCCTCTCGCTACCTCGCGACGGGTGACTACCGGTGGAACGCGGGGATCTTCGTGGCCCGCGCCGAGGTCCTGCTCGGGCACCTCTCGGAGCAGCTTCCCGCGCTCCACGACGGGGTCCGCGAGCTCGCCCGCGCGTGGGACACCCCGGGGCGCGCGGCGGCGCTCGCCGAGATCTGGCCGGGGCTCGAGCGCATCGCGATCGACCACGCGATCGCGGAGCCCGTCGCCGCCCAGGGCGGCGTCGCGCTCGTCCCGGGTGACTTCGCGTGGGACGACCTCGGGGACTTCGACGCGCTCGCGGAGCACCTCGTCGAAGAAGGGGCGGGGGCCGACGACGGCGCCCCCGTGCTGGCCGTCGACGCGCAGCGACCGTTGGTGCTGGGCGCAGACCGGGCTGTCGCGGTGGTGGGGCTCGACGACGTCGTGGTGGTGCAGACCCCCGACGCGCTGCTCGTCACGACGCGGGCGCACGCCCAGGCCGTCAAGGACGCGGTCGGGCTCGCCCGCGAGGCGGGACGCGAGGACCTTGTCTGAACGGTGCTCGTGCGACCGCGCGTAGTCTCGTCCCCGTGACGCCCCACCCGACCGAGCCCGAGACCGAGGCGCTCGCGAGCCGGGTCGCCGCCCTCGTCGCGTCGCTCGCCGACGAGCTCGTCGAGATCCGCCGCGACCTGCACGCCCACCCCGAGACCGCGCGCGCCGAGCACCGCACCACGGAGCTGCTCGCGCGCCGCCTCGAGCTCGCCGGGCTGCGCCCGCGGCTCCTCCCGGGCACGGGGCTGCTGTGCGACGTCGGCCCGAGCTCGGCCATCTCGGGACGGGACCGGGTCGCGCTGCGCGCCGACCTCGACGCGCTCCCGCTCGTGGACGCGTGCGGGCTGCCGTGGGCGTCGCGCACGCCCGGCGTCGCGCACGCGTGCGGTCACGACGTGCACACCGCGGCCGTGCTCGGCGCGGGCCTCGTGCTCGCCGAGCTCGACGCGGACGGGCTGCTGCCCACGGGCGTGCGCCTGATCTTCCAGCCCGCCGAGGAGGTGCAGCCGGGCGGATCGCTCGACGTGATCGGCGCGGGCGGCCTCGAGGGTGTGGCGCAGGTCTTCGCGGTGCACTGCGACCCGCGCCTCGAGGTCGGTCGTATCGGGACGCGCACCGGCCCCATCACGTCGGCGTCGGACGAGGTCAAGGTGAGCATCTCCGCGGCGGGCGGGCACACGTCGCGGCCCCACCTCACGGGCGACGTCGTGTTTGCGCTCGGTCAGGTCATCACGCAGGTGCCCGCGATCCTCGGGCGTCGCCTCGACCCGCGCTCGGGCGTCAACCTCACGTGGGGAGCCGTCGCCGCGGGGGGCGCGTACAACGTCATCCCGGGTGCAGGGTCCGTCCAGGGCACGCTGCGCTGCCTCGACGTGCGCTCGTGGGAGCAGGCGACGGAGGTGTTCATGTCCGCCGTCGAGCAGGTTCTCGCCCCGTACCAGGTCGAGGTCGACATCAGCTACGTGCGCGGGGTGCCGCCCGTCGAGAACGAGGCAGGCTCGGTCGCCGCGATCGAGGAGGCGGCCCGTCTGGCGCTCGGGGCGGACGCCGTCACGCCCACCGAGCAGTCGCTCGGGGGCGAGGACTTCGCGTGGTACCTCACGCACGTCCCGGGCGCGATGGCGCGCCTGGGCACCCGTAGCCCCGGCGGTCGCGTCTACGACATCCACCAGGGGGACTTCTCGGTCGACGAGGAGTCGATCGAGCACGCCGCCCGACTCCTCGCCATGACGGCGCTGGTCGCGGGCTCGGGCGCCGTTCCGATTGGGTAACGGATCGCACTTCACCTACCCGGTGGTAACACGTGGTCTCATCCGTCGGACTAGGGTTTGACGTGAAGGGACCCCCTCACCACGCGGGCCCTCCGACCACAGGAGAACAACGTGAAGACAAAGCTGCGCCTCGCGGCCGTCGGGGCTGCCGCCGTGCTGACCCTCGCGGCATGCGCCACGCCCCCGGAAGCCACGCCCACCACCCCGGCGGCGTCCGAGACGGAGACGAGCACCGAGACCGAGACGACCGAGCCGCCCGCGGCCGCCGTCGAGGGGTTCCGTCCCTGCATCGTGTCCGACGCCGGTGGTTTCGACGACAAGAGCTTCAACCAGCTCTCGTTCGAGGGCCTCGAGCGGGCCGCGAACGAGCTCGGTGTCGAGTTCGGCCAGGTGCAGTCCAACTCGGACGCTGACTTCAAGAACAACCTCGAGTCGCTCGTCGCGACCGACTGCACGCTCATCACGTCCGTGGGCTTCGCGCTCTCGGCCGCGACGGTCGAGTCGGCCCTCGCGAACACCGAGCTCAACTACGTCCTCGTGGACGACGCCGCGGACAACGACTTCGACGGCAACGTCGACGCGCCGAACATCAAGCCGCTGCTGTACGACACGGCGCAGGCCGCGTTCCTCGCCGGCTACCTCGCCGCGGGCTTCTCGGAGGCCGGCAAGGTCGGCACCTTCGGTGGCATGCCCTTCCCGACCGTGACGATCTTCATGGACGGCTTCAAGCAGGGAGTCGAGCACTACAACGAGGTCAACGGTGCCGAGGTCCAGGTCATCGGCTTCGAGGGCGGCGACCAGGGTTCGTTCACGGGTGGCTTCGAGGCCAACCAGGACGCCCGTAACGTGGCCGACGGCATCATCGACCAGGGCGTGGACGTGATCCTCCCCGTCGGTGGCCCGATCTACCAGTCCGCGCTCGACTCGATCGCCGACTCGGGCCGCGACATCGCCCTCATCGGTGTGGACGCCGACTTCTTCGTGACCGACCCGAGCACGGCCGACGTCGTGCTCACGTCGATCCTCAAGCAGATGGATGTCTCGGTGTACGACGCCGTCATCGCGGCCTCGTCGGGCGAGTTCGACCCGACCCCGTACGTCGGCACACTCGAGAACGGTGGCGTCGGCATCGCGCCGCTGCACAACTTCGAGTCCAAGGTCGACGCGGCGCTCGTGGCCGAGGTGGAGCAGCTCAAGGCTGACATCATCTCCGGCGCGGTGACGGTCACCTCGTACCTCAACCAGTAGTCGCTACGCTCCCCGGGGAGGAAGACTCTCCCCGGGGAGCGTCGCGTCTGTGACCTCCAGACGCGGCGACCCGCAGAACCGCAAAGGGGCGGCCCATGAAGCTCGAGCTCCGTGGCATCACCAAGCGCTTCGGTGCGCTCGTGGCCAACGACCACATCGACCTCGTCGTGCAGCCGGGAGAGATCCACTGTCTCCTCGGCGAGAACGGCGCCGGCAAGTCCACCCTCATGAACGTGCTGTACGGCCTGTACGACGCGGACGAGGGCGAGGTGCTCCTCGACGACGAGGTGGTCCATTTCGCCGGTCCCGGCGACGCGATGGCCGCGGGCATCGGCATGGTGCACCAGCACTTCATGCTCGTGCCGGTCTTCACGGTCGCGGAGAACGTCATGCTCGGCCACGAGCCCACGCGCGGCGGCGGGCGCCTCGACCTCGAGGCCGCGCGCGCCAAGGTCGTCGAGATCTCCGAGCGCTTCGGGTTCCACGTGGACCCCGACGCGATCGTCGAGGACCTCCCCGTGGGTGTGCAGCAGCGCGTCGAGATCATCAAGGCGCTCTCGCGCGAGGCGCAGGTGCTCATCTTCGACGAGCCCACGGCCGTGCTCACGCCCCAGGAGACGGACGAGCTCATGGGCATCATGCGTCAGCTCAAGGCCGACGGCGCGGCGATCGTGTTCATCACGCACAAGCTGCGCGAGGTCCGTGAGGTGGCCGACCGCATCACGGTGGTCCGCCGGGGTGCCGTCGTCGGCGAGGCGAAGCCTGGCTCGAGCGACGCCGAGCTCGCCTCCCTCATGGTGGGCCGCTCCGTCGAGCTCACCGTCGCGAAGGACGCCCCGCGCTACTCGGACGCGAAGCTCGAGGTGAAGGACCTCGAGATCGTGGACCCGGACGGCCTCGTGCTCGTCGACGACGTGTCCTTCACGGTCCGCGGCGGCGAGGTGCTCGTGGTCGCGGGCGTCCAGGGCAACGGGCAGACGGAGCTCGCGGACGCGCTCCTCGGCCTCGTGACGCCGTCGGCGGGCTCGATCACGCTCGACGGGACGGAGCTCGTGGGCCGTTCCGTGCGGGACTTCCTGGGCCAGGGCATCGGGTTCGTGCCCGAGGACCGCGGCGTGGACGGCCTCGTGGGCACGTTCACCGTGGCCGAGAACCTCATCCTCGACCGCATCTACGGCCCGCCGTTCGTCAAGGCCGGGTCCCTCCAGCTGCGTGCGCGCGACGAGTTCGCGCGTGCCGCCGTCGAGGAGTTCGACATCCGCACGCAGGGCATCGACCAGCCCGCGGGCCGTCTGTCCGGCGGCAACCAGCAGAAGGTCGTGCTCGCCCGTGAGCTCTCGCGCGAGCTGCGCCTCTTTGTCGCGTGCCAGCCCACGCGTGGTGTGGACGTCGGGTCGATCGAGTTCATCCACAAGCGCATCGTCGCGACGCGCGACGCCGGGGTCCCCGTGATCGTGGTCGCGACGGAGCTCGACGAGGCGCTCGCGCTCGGTGACCGGATCCTCGTGATGTACCGCGGGCGGATCGTCGGGATCGTGCCCGCGACCACCCCGCGCGACGTGCTCGGACTGATGATGGCGGGCATCGCCCCCGAAGGGAGCGAGGCAGCATGAGCGCGCCAGAAGACCGACCGGCCGTCCCGGCCGAGTCGCCCGCGGCCGAGGACGTGGCACGCAAGCGCACGGAAGAGCCCGAGAACCGTTGGTCCGTCGCGTTCCGCGAGATCGTGGGCGGTTCGTGGGGCGTGTCGGTGGGCGCCGTGATCCTCGCGATCATCGCGGGCTCGATCATGATCGTCGCGACCGACGAGGGCGTCCGGGCCGCCTCGGGCTACTTCTTCGGTCGCCCGGGTGACCTGCTCGCGGCCGCCGGCGGTGCGATCAGCGACGCGTACTCGGCCCTGTTCCGCGGGGCCGTGTGGGACTACCGCGCGGACTCGTTCGCGGAGTCGATCCGCCCCCTCATGGTCTCGCTCAACTACGCGACGCCGCTCATCGGCTCGGGCCTCGGCCTCGCCGTGGGCTTCCGGGCCGGGTTGTTCAACATCGGTGGTCAGGGCCAGATGATCTTCGCGGCGATCGGTGCCGGGTGGATCGGCTTCGCCCTCCAGCTCCCGTGGCCCCTGCACATGCTCCTCGCGATGGTCGTGGGCATCCTCGCCGGTGCGTTGTGGGCCGGGATCGCCGGTCTCCTCAAGGCGCTCACCGGGGCGCACGAGGTCATCACGACGATCATGCTCAACCACACGGCGTACTACCTGCTGTTCTTCCTCCTCGCGACGCCGGGCCTGCTCCAGGCACCCGGGTCCGCGAACCCGAAGACGCCCGCCATGCTCGAGAGCGCCCAGATGCCGAAGCTCCTCGGGAGCGGGTACCACCTGCACCTCGGGTTCCTCTTCGCGCTCGCGGCGGTCGTGTTCACGTGGTGGCTCATGGAGCGCTCGAAGCTGGGCCTGACGTTCCGGGCCGTGGGGGAGAACCCGCACGCCGCGCGGGTCGCGGGCATCGACGTCTCGCGCACCACCGTGTGGGTCATGGTCGTCTCGGGTGCCCTCGTGGGCCTCGCGGGCGTCACCCAGGTGCTCGGCACGTCCGTGACGGGCTTCAGCACCGACGTCGACGCCGGGATGGGCTTCGACGCGATCACGGTCGCCCTGCTCGGGCGGTCCTCACCGCTCGGCGTCCTCGCCGCGGCGATCCTCTTCGGCGGGTTCCGCGCCGGTGGCGCCACGATGCAGGCCGCCGAGGGCATCCCGATCGAGATCGTCACGGTCATCCAGTCGCTCATCGTCCTGTTCATCGCGGCCCCGCCGCTCGTGCGGGCGATCCTCCGCCTGCCCAAGCCCGGCCAGACGCCGCGGCGCAAGGCGGCCCAGCCCGCGAAGGAGGTGGCGGCATGAGCGCCCAGACCGCGGTCCGGTCCGACGACGCGTCCGTCTCGTCGACCCTGAGGCACGTCACCGTCACGAGCAAGAAGTACCCCGTCGTCTTCACGTTCATGTCGGTGGTGCTCGGGCTCATCCTCCTCGCGGCCCCGCGGGAGGGGGAGACGAAGTTCCGGTTCTCCGCGGAGAGCGACTTCTTCGTCATCCCGTCGATCTCCGTGCCCGCGATGCGCGTCGCGTGGGTGTGCCTCGCGATCCTCGTCCTTGCGACGATCACGTCCTGGGTGCTCTACGCGCGCGAGCGGCGTACCCCGCTCGTGCTCGGGATCGTGTTCGCGTTCGCGTTCCTCGCGGGCTTCCTCTCGTGGGGTGGCGCGGGCTCGGTGAGCGACTTCCCCGTGGTGCGGCTCATCAGCGCGTCCGTGCTGCTCGCCGTGCCGATCCTCTTCGGGGCGCTCGGCGGGGCGATCGGCGAGCGTGCCGGTGTGGTCAACATCGCGATCGAGGGCCAGCTCCTCGCGTCCGCGTTCGTGGCCGCCGTCGTCGGCTCGATCACGAAGAACCCGTGGGCGGGACTCGTCGCCGCGCTCGTCGCGGGCGCCCTCGTGGCGCTCGTGCTCGGGGCGTTCACCATCACGTACCGCGTCAACCAGGTGATCGTCGGTGTGGTGCTCAACGTGCTCGTGCTGGGCCTGACGAGCTTCATGTACACCCAGGTGCTCATGAAGAACGCGGACCAGCTCAACCGCACGGTGCGCTTCCCGTCGCTGCCGATCCCGCTGATCTCGGAGGTCCCGATCATCGGCCCGGCGCTGTTCCGCCAGTCGATCATCGTGTACCTCATGTACCTCGCCGTCCCCCTGGTGTGGTTCGCGCTGTACCGCACGCGCTGGGGCCTGCGCCTGCGCGCGGTCGGCGAGCACCCGCTCGCGGCGGACACCGTGGGCATCAAGGTCGAGCGCACGCGGTACCGGGCCCTGCTCATCGCGGGCGCCGTCGTCGGCTTCGGCGGCGCGTACTACACGCTCGTATCCGTCTCGGCGTTCAACCGGAACATGACGGCGGGCGCGGGCTTCATCGCGCTGGCCGCCGTGATCTTCGGCAAGTGGGACCCCGTGCGGGCCGCCCTCGCGGCGCTCCTGTTCGGCTTCGCCTCCGCGCTCGAGGGTGCGATGAGCGTGGTCGGTTCGCCCGTCCCGAGTCAGTTCATGCTCATGCTGCCCTACGTCGTGACGCTCTTCGCCGTCGCGGGGCTCGTGGGCCGCTCGCGCGCACCGGCCGCGTCGGGCATCCCGTATGTGAAGGAGTAGCAGCCCATGCAGGTCGACTGGGAGGCCCTGCGCGCCGCAGCGCGCGAGGTCATGACGCGGGCGTACGTGCCCTACTCGAAGTTCCCCGTGGGGGTCGCGGCGCTCGTCGACGACGGCCGCACCGTGGTGGGCTGCAACGTCGAGAACGCCTCGTACGGGGTGGGGCTGTGCGCCGAGTGCGGGCTCGTCTCGGCCCTCCACGCGAGCGGGGGCGGGCGGCTCGTCGCGTTCACGTGCGTGGACGGGCACGGCAACACGCTCATGCCGTGCGGCCGGTGCCGCCAGCTGCTCTTCGAGCACGGCGGGCCGGGCCTCGTGCTCGACACCGTGAGCGGGTTCAAGACCATGGCCGAGGTGCTCCCCGACGCGTTCGGGCCCGTGGACCTCGTCGAGCGGGCGTCGTCATGAGCGCGGGCACCGAGGCCTTCGACGCCGTCGACGTGATCGTCGCCAAGCGTGACGGGCACCGCTTGAGCGACGCCCAGATCGACTGGGTCATCGACGCCTACACGCGCGGCGTGGTGGCCGAGGAGCAGATGAGCGCCCTGAACATGGCGATCCTGCTCAACGGCATGGACCGCATCGAGATCTCGCGCTGGACGGCAGCGATGATCGCGAGCGGCGAGCGCATGGACTTCTCCGCGCTGTCGCGGCCCACGGCGGACAAGCACTCGACGGGCGGGGTGGGGGACAAGATCACGCTGCCCCTCGCACCCCTCGTGGCCGTGTTCG
>JAAYZM010000511.1 GCA_012514835.1 Actinomycetales bacterium | reverse complement strand
GACAAGCACGCCGTCTCACGCACAAGGGTCCTGGCCCGGTACTCATTCAGCGCACCGGACTTCAACGCCGCGAACGTGCACGGCATCTCGTGCACGAGCGCTTCGCCCATCCCGACGAACACCCCACCCATGTGCGGGGACTCCCGCCGCGCCAACGCGACCTGCCCGATCGCCGACCTGCGCGCCCGAGCAACCCGCCGCGCCTTGGCCCGCGACGCACACTCCGCATCAACATCCACGTCATCCGCCACCGCCTCGGCGACCGCGACCTCATGAGCCACCACCGCGACGGCGAGCTCGGCCTGCGCCGCACACGCCGCGTCCTTCAAGTCCTCGAGCAACCGGATCGCCTCGACGCGATCCCGCTGCGAGACAACCTCATCACCCGCGCCGATGTCAGTGGTCCCACCCATGATGGAGCGCACGACGGCCAGAGCGTCGGCGAGAGCGGGAACCGGGTTCACCCCACCATTGTATCGAACACCAGTTCTATGCGCAAGCGCTTAGAACTGACAAACCTCGCCAGGATTGCGCCGAGAATCGACGCTGCGGGCCTCAATCCCCGTCCGGCGAGCAGGTACCGAGCAGCGGCCTCTCGCCCCCGACACAGGCCCCGTGGCGTACCACCGTGATCGAGGCGCGAGACATATGCTTCGCTTCCCGCGATCGCGGCATGCCCCATAGCATCCACCGCATGGATTGGCGCGACGACCGCATCCGCTCCGCGGCACGAGGAATGAACCCGACCGTGCTGGCAGAGCTCGAGAGCGGCTACGCCGTGATCGGTGACGTTCAGTTCCTGCCCGGCTACTGCGTCCTGCTTGGCAAAGACCCGAGTGCGAAGGCCCTCGCTGAGATGCCCCGCAAGGAGCGCGTCCAGTTCCTCGCCGACGCCGACCTCCTCGCCACCGCCGTGGAGAACGCCTGCCGCGACGCCAATACCGCCTTCCGGCGGGTGAACATCGACATACTCGGCAACGCCGACGCCTTCGTCCACGCCCACGTCTGGCCGCGCTACGAGTGGGAGCCGCCCGAGCTCGTCCGGCGACCCGTCTGGCTCTACGACCCCGCAAGCTGGAAAAACCCCGCCACCGCGCTCGGCGACCAGCACGACGACCTCCGTGCGTCGATCACCGGCCAGCTCCGCTCACTCGCCGACGCCGACACCATCCGCATCACCGACTGACGGCGCACCCGCGCGCTCAGAGCCCCGTGAGCCGCTCGCGCCAGTAGGCCTTCCACCGGTCCCGGTCCTCGGCGGACTCGAGCCGGTCGTGCTGGACGGCCACGACCACCTTGCCGCCGTCCTTCGCGCTCACCGTGACCTGGATCCGCGAGCCGTCGGCGAGGGGGCAGCGCCAGTAGCGCCACTTCTCGGTCGCGCTCGAGGACGGCTCGGCGTCGAGGGGGACACCGCCGAAGGCGTCGTCGTCGGACACGAGCGCGACCCACCGCGCGAGGCCCTCGTCGAGGTCACCTGGCACGGTCTTGCTCGCGTTCGCCGCGAACTTCCCGCCCGTGACCTGACCCTCGACACGTCGCCCGGTCTCCTGCTCGTAGTGGATGACGACGGCCTGCGCCCACCACCCGGTCACCTGACCGTCCGCCTCGACGGCACGCGCGAGCGCGGCGTGATCGAGCGAGGCCGCACCGATGCGATCGAAGAAAGTGAGCCACTCCGCCCAGGAGCGGTCCGTGCCGTTCTCGATCGCCTCGGTGCGCATACCTCGACACTAGGCCAAGTCAAACGGAGCCATGACAAACGGCGCCACGCCGAACGAGGCCACCAGGCAGAGCTAGGCCCCCACCAGCCGCGCCGCGGCGTAGGCCGCGACCTGGTCGAGGGCGACGCGCTCCTGGGACATGTCGTCGCGGTGGCGCACCGTGACGGCCTG
>JAAYZM010000510.1 GCA_012514835.1 Actinomycetales bacterium | reverse complement strand
GCGTAGCCGGACTCGTCGTGGAAGAGCGGCTCGCCGTCCTTCCACAGCGACTGGTGGACGTGCATGCCCGAGCCGTTGTCCCCGAAGAGGGGCTTGGGCATGAACGTGGCCGTCTTGCCGTTGCGGTGCGCCACGTTCTTGATGACGTACTTGAACAGCTGCACCTTGTCCGCCGAGCGGCCCAGGGTGTCGAAGCGGTAGTTGATCTCCGCCTGGCCGGCCGTGCCGACCTCGTGGTGGGCGCGCTCGACCTCGAGGCCGAGGTCGTCGAGGGCCGTGACCATCTCGTTGCGCAGGTCCACGAAGTGGTCCACGGGTGCGACGGGGAAGTAGCCACCCTTGTAGGGCGTCTTGTGCCCGAGGTTGCCACCCTCCTCCTCGCGGCCGGTGTTCCACCAGCCCTCGATCGAGTCGATGTGGTAGTAGCTCGACTGCGGCGCGGTGTCGAAGCGCACGGAGTCGAAGACGTAGAACTCGGCCTCGGGGGCGAAGAACGCCGTGTCCGCGATGCCCGTCGAACGCAGGTACGCCTCGGCCTTCGCGGCGACCTGGCGCGGGTCGCGGCTGTAGGGCTCGTCGGTGTAGGGGTCCACGATGTGGAAGTTGAGGACGAGGGTCTTCTCCTTGGAGAAGGGGTCCACGTACGCCGTCGACGTGTCCGGGATGAGCTTCATGTCGGACTCGTGGATCGCCTGGAAACCACGGATCGACGAGCCGTCGAACATCTGACCGTCCGTGAAGAACGACTCGTCCACGATCGCGGCGGGGACGGAGAAGTGCTGCATCTGGCCGGGAAGGTCACAGAACCGGACGTCGATGTGCCGAACGTCCTCGCTCTTGATGAAGGCCAGGACTTCTGCTGGCGTGCTGAACATCCGCTGCTCCTTGCTAGGGGACTACCCGGTTGGGCTGACGGGAACGTTAGGGGGCGCCGGTTGCCCCGGCGTATACCTCGTGTTTCTGTCGTGTTACGTCCCCGACGACGGCGAGAACCACTCAGCGCGCTCGTTAGGCTGAGCCTGTGAGCAGCCGCCGGGACATGGGTTCGTGGCTCGAGGGAACCCCGAGCGACGACGCGTCCCTCGGCCTCCCCGAGCACGGCTCCGGCTCGCGGGCCGGGCTCGGCCGCCGGGTGATCGCCCTCGCGGTCGACTGGCTCGCGTGCCTGCTCATCTCCGCGTCGTTCTTCGACGGTGAGCCCATGGTGACGCTCGCGGTCTTCGCGGCGGAGAACCTCGTGCTCGTCGCGCTCGTCGGCGCGACCCTGGGGCACCGGATCGCGGGGCTCCAGGTGCGACGTCTCGAGGTCGCCCAAGGGAAGGTCGAGCAGAAGGTGGGCGGCGTCGGCGTCGTGCGCGGCCTCGTGCGCACGGTCCTGCTGTGCCTCGTGATCCCCGCCGTCGTGTGGGACGCGCAAGGTCGGAGCCTGCACGACCGCTTCGCGGGCACCGTGATCACTCGCCGCTGAGCGGGGTCCCGTTCGTCCACTCGAGCGAGTAGCGGTAGTAGAGCCTGCGCCGGAATCGTACGCCGGGGAGGGTTCGAGCGGCGGCGGCCGCGACGTCGGCGTAGGAGTGGTCCGGGTCCGCGACAGGCGCGGGATGTTCCCAGTAGCCGCGCACGGCCTTGACGACGGGGTCGACGGCGACGCTCGCCAGGGAGAGTGCGACGTCGAGGGGACCCGCCGTGCGGGCCAGGCCGACGACGACGAGCCGACCGCCGGGCGCGGTGAGCTCGCGCAAGCGAGTCAGCCCCGCGGCGAGCTCGACGTGGTGCAGCGTCGCGAAGCACGTGACGAGGTCGAAGCGCTCCGCGAGGGGCATCGTCAAGAAGTTCTCGGCGCGGTACTCGAGCGAGGCGTCCCCGTCCGCGAGCGTGCGAGCCTGAGCCGCCATCGTCGGCTCGAGGTCGATACCGAGCACGCGGGCCGCGCCAGCGGCACGGAGCTGCCGCGTGAGGAGCCCTTCGCCGCACCCGACGTCGATCGCGCGTGTGCGCGGTGTGACCGCGCGCAGGGCGAGCGGGTGGAAGTGCGTGTTGTGGTTCCAGGTGCTGGTCTGTGCCACGTGAAGATTCCCCTACGGTCGGTGCTGCTCAGCGGCCGCGCATGCCCTTGCGGTCGGGGCGCGCGCGCAGCGGGTCGACGCCCTTGGGGATGGGCGGACGGGCCGCACCGAGGGCATTGAGGCGCGCGTTGACCTGGGCTAGCTCTGGCTTCGTGAGGAGCGCCGAGCCCTTGGGCGGACGTACCTTGCGGGTCTTCGACGCGATCTTGGGCAGCGGGATCTGACCGTCCTCGCGCCCTACCTGCAGCACGGTGATGGTCACGTTGGGCAGGATGCGTGCGAGCTTCTTGCGCTCCGCCTCCGCGAGCTTCGTGGCGCGGTGCGGGGGACCCTCCGTGACGAGGACGATGCCGGGACGCCCCACTCCGCGGAACACGACGTCCTGCGTGCGCGGGTCGATCGCGACGGGCTCCTCACCGAAGGTCCACCCGCGGCGGATCGTCTTGAGCGCGGAGAGCGCGGCACCAGGCTGACCCTCGATGCGCGCGTACGCGGCTCGCTCGGCCCGCCGCGCGAGGACCGCCATGCCGGCGATCGTGGAGAACAGCACGCCCATGATGAGGAAGTACACGGGCTGGCTCGCGATGAGCCCGATGACCAGGGCGACGGCGATCGTGGCGACCATCGCGGCGGCGATCCACCAGGGCAGCGCCTTGTCGGTCTCGTAGGCCATGCGGTAGGCCTGGGCGACGTTGTGGTACCAGCGCGTCTTCTTGGGCGCGTTCGGGTCCTTCTGCTTGCGAGCCATGGTCGGAGAGTCTAGTTGGACTGACGGGCCAGGACGCTCGCGGCCTCCTGGCGAGACGTCGTCGCCTCGCCGAGGTGCGCGAGGGCGGCGGGGATCTCGCGACCCTTGCGACGCATCGCCTGGCCCCACAGGCGCCCGGCCCGGTAGGAGGAGCGCACGAGCGGGCCGGACATGACGCCGAGGAAGCCGAGCTCCTCGGCGACCTTCGCGAGCTCCACGAACTCCTCGGGACGCACCCAGCGGTCGACCGGGTGGTGGCGCAGCGAGGGTCGCAGGTACTGGGTGATCGTGATGAGATCCGTCCCAGCCTCCTGGAGGGCACCGAGCGCCTCGACGGTCTCGTCGAACGTCTCGCCCATGCCGAGGATGAGGTT
>JAAYZM010000074.1 GCA_012514835.1 Actinomycetales bacterium | reverse complement strand
TGCGCGCCAGCGAGGTCGTCGACGACGACGATCCCGGCGAGGAGAGCGCCCACCGTGGGGCGCAGGTGCTCGGGTGCCTCGACGAGGCTCGTCGCGGCGACGGCGCCCGCGGGAAGGTTCCCGGACACCTCGGCGGCGTCGGTCCGCGCGGGGATGACGAGCTGCGCACGGCCGGCGTCGTCGTCCCTCAGGCGACGGATCGCGTCGACGGCCGCGGCGACGGACTCGACCGCCACGGCGTCCGCGACGGGGCCGAGCGCGGCCGCGATCGCCTCTTCGTTGCCGGGCGCCACCGTGAGCAGCGCCGCGAGCGAGCCGAGCGTGCCTGCCCCGCCCGCGCTGAGCAGGGCCCCCGCGCCGTCCTTGCGCGTGAGGCTCAGCTCGAGGGTCTCGATGCGTGCCGCGAGGGTCGCGCGGTCCCGCTCGGCCGCGGTGAGCTCCGTCTCGAGCTCGGCGAGGTGCGCCTTGGCGGCCTCGACGCGCTCGGTGGCCTCCTCGTGCGCCTGGTCGAGCCCCTCCTCGCCCTCCTCGACACCAGCGACCTGGGTCTCGAGGGCGGCAAAGTCCTGGGCCGACGACGTCCCGCGCTGCTCGGCCTCCGCGAGGGTGGCCCGCAGACGCCCCACCTCAGCCTCGGTCGCCTCGAGGCGGCTACGGCGCGCCGCGACCTGGCCCGCGAGCCGCGCGAGGCCCTCACGCCGGTCCGCGACGGCCCGCAGCGCGGTCGCGAGGGAGCGCTCGGCCTCGGTGGCCTCTTCCTCGGCGGTGGTGCGCTGCGCGACGGCGGACTCCAGGGCGGTCCGGGCCAGCCCGGCCTCCGTCTCGAGCTCGGTCTGGCTCGCGCGCACCTTCTCGGCCTGCGCGTCGAGGTCCTGGGGGTCGTTCGCGGGGACGGCCTCGGCCTGGGCCGCGCCGAGGAGTCGGCGGCGCTCGTCGGCGAGGATCTGGGTCGAGCGCAACCGCTCGCGCACGGCGGAGAGCCGGTACCACGTCTCGCTCGCCTCGGTCAGCGCGGGAGCGGCCTTCGCGGCCTCTTGCTCGAGCGCACCGAGCTGGCGGCGCGCGGCGTCGAGGGCGGACTGCACCTCCTCGCGGCGCGCGAGCACGGCCGACTCGTCGGCCTCCTCCTTGGCCATCGACTCCGTGAGCTGGTGGAGGTCGTCCGCGAGCAGCCGGGCGCGTGCGTCACGCGCGTCTGCCTGGACCACCTGGGCCTTGCGGGCCACCTCGGCCTGCTTGCCGAGCGGGCCCAGCTGGCGGCGGATCTCACCGGTCAGATCACCGAGGCGCGTGAGGTTCGCCTGCACGGCCTCGAGCTTGCGGAGCGCCTTCTCCTTGCGCTTGCGGTGCTTGAGGATGCCCGCGGCCTCCTCGATGAAGCCGCGCCGCTCCTCGGGCGTCGCGCGCAGGATCGCGTCGAGCTGGCCCTGACCCACGATGACGTGCATCTCGCGGCCGAGCCCCGAGTCCGAGAGCAGGTCCTGGATGTCGAGCAGGCGGCACGACCGGCCGTTGATCGCGTACTCGCTGCCGCCGCTGCGGAACAGCGTGCGCGAGATGGTGACCTCGGTGTACTCGATCGGCAGCGCGCCGTCGGAGTTGTCGATCGTGAGGGACACCTCGGCGCGCCCGAGCGGCGGACGCCCCGCGGTGCCCGCGAAGATGACGTCCTCCATCTTGCCGCCGCGCAGCGACTTGGCGCCCTGCTCGCCCATGACCCACGCGAGGGCGTCCACGACGTTGGACTTGCCCGAGCCGTTGGGCCCCACGACGGCCGTGACCCCGGGCTCGAGCTGCAGGGTCGTCGCCGAGGCGAACGACTTGAACCCGCGCAGGGTCAGGGTCTTGAGGTGCACAGCGGAAGCCTAGGGCCCGCGCGACTAGGAGTGCGGGAACCAGAGGGCGATCTCGCGCGCGGCCGACTCGGGCGAGTCCGAGCCGTGCACGAGGTTCTGCTGGACCTTCAGGCCCCAGTCGCGGCCCAGGTCACCGCGGATGGTGCCGGGGGCCGCCGTCGTCGGGTCCGTCGCACCCGCGAGGGAACGGAAGCCCTCGATGACGCGCTCGCCCTCGACCACCATCGCGAGGACCGGGCCCGAGCCCATGAACTCGACGAGCGGGGCGTAGAACGGCTTGCCCTCGTGCTCCGCGTAGTGCGCCGCGAGGAGCGCCTCGTTGGGCGTGCGCAGCTCGATCGCCACGAGCCGGTAGCCCTTGGCCTCGATGCGGCGGAGGATCTCTCCGCTCAGGCCACGGGAGACACCGTCGGGCTTGACGAGGACGAGAGTGCGTTCGGTCGACATGACTCGGCAGACTACTCGCCCGAGCCGGACCGGCTCGACCTGGTCCGACGGCGCGCTCCGGGCTCGAGCCCGGTCGGGACTACGAGCGCGGGTCGGGGGCGACCCCGTGCGCGAGGTCCCACTCGGCCCGCTCCCGGTCGATCCGCCCGCCGAGCCGCAGCGCGGCGACCCACATCGCGAGGAACACGAGCCCGATGACGATCATCTGCGGGATCACGAACGCGACCGCGAGGACCATCACCTGGACCACGCTGCCCGCGACGTAGCCCCCCGGACGGCCCACGAGCCGCGAGAGCGCCACGAGCACCACCATGAGCACCCCGCCCGTGACCCACACGGTCACGGGCGGAGCGACCCGCAACCCGTACGCGACGAGCGTCGCGAACATCACCAGGAACGCCTCGAGAAGGAGGATGGTCGAGGCGAACTGACGCTTCGCGGGGGCCTTGCGGCGCGCGGGCTCGCTCAGCTCTGCGGGGGTGGGCTCGGGCACCGCGCCAGGCTACCTGGGGGCGGAGGTGGACAGGTCGGCCAGGTTCTCGCCGTCGGACACGACCTCGGTGACCATCTCCCCGCTCGGCGCCGCGACGGCCTCGCCGCGCGCGACCAGGCCCGCGGTCTCCGAGAGCTTGACCTCGCGCAGGAACAGCGTGAGGACGAAGCCGACGGCGACGATCGGCACGAGGTACCAGAACGCGGGAGCGAGCGACCCGGCGAACGCGTCGATCACCTGCGTCTGCATCGGCTCGGGCAGCGCGTGCACGATCTGCGGCGTGAGCGAGCTCGCCCCGCCACCGGTACCCTCGGGGGCCTCGGCAAAGATCGGGGCCAGGTTGTCCTCGAGGCGCGTGGTGAAGATCGTCGAGAACAGGGCGATGCCCACGGCCGCGCCGATCTCGCGGAAGAAGTTGTTCGCGCTCGTCGCGGTGCCGATCTCGTGGGGGTCCACGGAGTTCTGCACGGCGAGGACCACCGTCTGCATGACGAGGCCGAGGCCCGCGCCGAGGAAGAAGATCATCGCGCCGAACAGCACCATCGACATGCCGCCCGTCAGACGGGTCAGGGCGACGAGGCCGAGCGTGACGATGCCCATGCCCACCACGGGGTAGGCCTTGTAGCGGCCCGTCTTGGAGATGAGCAGACCCGAGGTGATCGACGTGCCCATGACGCCCACCATCATCGGCAGCATGAGGAAGCCGGACTCCGTGACGCCCGCGCCCGTGGCCATCTGCAGGAACGTGGGCAGGAAGGACAGCGCCGCGAACATGCCCATGCCGATCACGAGGCCCACCACGGTGGCGATCGTGAACGTCGGGTTGCGGAACAGGTGCAGGGGCAGCAGCGGCTCGGCGGCGCGGCGCTCGACGAGGACGAACGCTACCGCCGCGAGGACGGTGCCGACCACGAGCCCGACGAGCAGGGGGTCGGACCAGTCATAGGTCGCGTTGCCGGACCAGCTCTGCCACGACGCCGCGAGCACGAGGCCCGAGGTTGCCACGATCATCAGCGCGGTGCCCGCGACGTCGATCTTCTTGGTCGACGGGTGCGAGGGCAGCTTGAGGGTGAACCACGCGACCACGAGGGTCGCCACGCCGAGCGGGACCACGAACCAGAACGCCCAGCGCCAGGTCAAGGACTCCGTGAACCAGCCACCGAGGAGGGGGCCGACGACGGCGGAGATGCCGAACACCGCACCCATGGGACCCATGTACTTGCCGCGGTCCTTCGCGGAGACGATGTCCGCGATGATCGCTTGCGACAGGATCATCAGGCCGCCACCACCGAGGCCCTGCACGCCGCGCCACAGCACGAGCATCGGGAAGCTCGTGGCGAGCGCGCCGCCCACCGAGGCGAGCGTGAACAGGCCGATCGCGATGAGGAACGGCCAGCGCCGCCCCCACATGTCACCCGCCTTGCCGTAGATCGGCATGACGATCGCGACGGCGAGGATGTAGATGGTCATGACCCAGCCCTGGTGCTCCACGCCGTCGAGCTCGCCGACGATCGTGGGCATCGCGGTGCCGAGCACCGACTGGTACAGCGAGGACATGAACATCGACGTCATGAGCGCGCCGAAGATGAGGAAGACGGTGCGCTTGGTCAGGACGACGGGCGGGGCGCCGGTGTGCGCCTGCGCCGGGACTGCTGCGGACAAGAGAGCTCCAGGGGTGGGACATGGCTCGACGCCGCGTGGCGTCGGGACTTCGGGGGGACCGGAAGGACGAGCGGGCGCCGGCTCAGGGCGCGGGCTCGGTGGCGAGGGACCGCATGCGCTCGCGGACGCGTGCGAGGTGCTCCTCGGGAGGCGGACCGCCGGGGTCGGCTTCCCAGCACGCGATCGCACCGCGCAAGAGGTGCACGAAGGCGAGCGCTCCGATCACGTCGTCCGGCTCGGGCTGCGTACGCCCTGCGCGCGCGGCGAACAGCTCGGTCACCTCGACGCGGTAGCGCTCGAGCCCTGCCACCCGACGAGCGAGGAGGTGCGGGTTCTGGGCGGCGAGCCGCGCGGTCGTGGCGATGCGCTCGGCGTGGGCCTGCCACGACTCGAGAGCGCGGCAGATGAGACGGTCGAGGTCGGTCGGCAGGACTCCCGTGGGGCCACCCGCCACGAAATCCGCCATCGCGGAGTTCTCCGAGGGCCACATGAGGAACGGGACGATCGCGTCGTCCTTCGTGTCGAAGTAGTTGAAGAACGTGCGCGGCGAGACACCTGCTGCCGAGGCGATGTCCTCGACCGTCACGTGGTCGTAGCCACGCTCCTCGACGAGCCGGTGCGCGGCGTCGATGAGCGCGAGGCGACGCTCCGCCTTCTTGCGCTCACGCAGGCCTACCGGCGGGGACTCGATGACTTCTTGCACGAGATGCAAATTTACGCCTCATGCAATTTTGCATCAACTGCAATCTTGGTGAGCCTCGTCACGTCCCCCGCGGGCTCGGGACGTCAGCGCTCCCCGAGCCCGCTCGCGATCGCGGCGACGACGGCCTCGCGCGCCTGGGTCGCGTCGGGGCCGACGGCGGCCACCTCGAGCTCGGCGCCCCCGTCCGCAGCGAGCTTCATGAGCTCGAAGACGGACTCCGCGGGCGCGGCGTTCACGGTGACCTTCGCGTCGAAGCCCGCGACGAGCCGGGCGAGCACGGCCGCCGGGCGCGCGTGCAGGCCAGTCGTGTTGCCGAGGGTCACGCGCACGGACTCGTCGCCCGGTATCTCGCCGTCGGACACCTCCGCGCCGGTCCCCTCCCCTGCAGTACGGGCCCCGTTCCACTGCGACGCCGCGTCGTGGGCGGCGGCGGCGACCTCGTCGAGGCCCGCGCCTCCTGCCGCGCGCACGGCGGCCGCGACCGCACCCTCGACGAACGGGCCGCCGGGCACGCGCACGCGCGCCGCCCCGGACGGCTCGAGCAGCTCGAGCACGAGTCCCGCCGTGAGGACGGCCGAGCCGAGGTCGCCGAGCACGACGACGTCGCGCCCGCCGTCGAGCTGGCGCGACACGGCGGCGAGCACGGAGTCGACGTCCGTGCCGAGGGACTCGAGGCCGTCCACCCAGAACCCGCCGACCGCCTCGATCGCCACGTCGGGGGCCATCTGGCGCGCGACCGACGCGGCACCCCGGGCCAGCTCCGACGCGTGAGCCACGAGCACGAGCCCCACGGGGGCCACGCGGCCCACGTCTCCACCCACCGTCACGTCGCCGCCCGTCATGCGGCCCACCGGCCCGCCGCGACGGCCGCGTCGTGGGCCGCCTCGATCACGAGCGCCGTCGACGCCGCCCCCGGGTCCGCGACGCCCACGCTCGCCTCACCGAGGAAGCTCGCCCGGCCGCGGACCGCGGTGAGCTGGGCCGTCTGCGCGGTCCCCTCGCGCGCGGCGAGCGCCGCCGCCCGCAGCACGTCCGCGGGGCTCGCTCCCTGCGCGGCGACCCGGGCGGCCGCCTCGGCCGCCGGCGCCCACGCGTCGAGCATCGTCTTGTCCCCCACCTGGGCCCCTCCCCGGTCACGCACACCTTCGAGGCATGCTTCGAGCAGGACCACCACGCCCTGGGCGTCGAGCTCGACGCGCGAGCTCGCACGGGACGCCCGCAGGAACGCGGTGCCGTACAGCGGGCCGGACGCCCCACCCACCGTCGACATGAGGGTCGTGGCCGCCGTCCGCAGCACGTCACCCACGAGCGCGGGCGGCTGTGGCTGGGCGTCGAGCTTCGCGACGACGGCCGCGAAGCCGCGCGCGAGGTTCTCCCCGTGGTCCCCGTCGCCGATCTTCCGGTCGAGCTCGCTGAGCTCGGAGCGGTGCGCGGCGACGAGCACGGCGGTACGCCGCATCCAGTCGATCGCCCACGTCACGCTCAGCACAACCGTCTCCATCCGTCGCTCCCGCTGCGGGCAGCGGTGCCACGAACCCTGGCGTTCCCCGCCGCGGTCGCCTCCCAGTATCGCCTCAGGGCGCGCACAGGTCGAACCGGCTACCGGCCGAACAGGGTGCGCGCCTCCGCGACCAGGGTGATCGAGCCCGTCACGAGCACACCGGCCCCGAGGGACTCGTCGCGCTCCGCGAGCTCGACGGCCCGCTCGATCGCGTTGTCGAGACGCTCGGCGACGTGCACGCGGTCCTCCCCGAACACGTCGCGCGCGACCTCCGCAAGCTCGTCCGGCTCGAGGGCCCGGTGCGAGCCCGAGCGCGTCACGACCACCTCGGCGAGGTGCGGCTCGAGCTCGGCGAGGATGCCCTCGGCGTCCTTGTCGTCAAGGACACCCACGACGCCGACGACGCGCCGCAGGGCGAACGCCTCGTCGAGCGCGGTCACGAGCGCGGCGGCCCCCGCGGGGTTGTGCGCCGCATCGACGATCACGGCGGGCGACGTGCGCACGAGCTCGAGGCGACCCGGCGAGTCGACGTCCGCGAAGGCCGCCTCCACGGCGCCCGGGTCGAGAGCCGCTCCCCCGGTGAGCAGCGCCTCGGCCGCGACGAGCGCGAGGAGCGCGTTGTGCGCCTGGTGCTCGCCGTGCATCGGCACGAACACGTCCGTGTAGACGCCACCGAGCCCGCGCAGCGCGACGAGCTGCCCGCCCACGGCCACCTGACGGTCGAGCACCTCGATGTCGATGCCCTCGCGCACGTAGCGCGAACCGTGCCGCGCCGCCGCGGCCATGAAGACCGACTCGACGTCCTCGGTCTGGGTCGCGCTCACGAGCGTGGTGCCGTCCTTGACGATCCCCGCCTTGACCTCGGCGATCGACACGAGGTCGTGGCCGAGCCAACGCTCGTGGTCCATCGCGACGGGGGTCACGATCGCGACCTCGGCGTCGGCCACGTTGGTCGAGTCCCATTCCCCGCCCATGCCCACCTCGAGGATCGCGACGTCCACGGGCGCGTCCGCGAAGGCCGCGAGCGCCATGACGGTGAGCACCTCGAAGAAGCTCAGCTGGCTCTGCCCCTCGGCGGCAAGCTGGGCGTCGACCATCTCGACGTACGGCGCGACGTCATACCACGCCGCGACGAAGGCCTCGGGCGAGATGGCCTCACCGTCGATCGCGATCCGCTCGCGCACCGTGGCCAGGTGCGGGCTCGTGAACCGCCCCGTGCGCAGCCCGTGCTCGCGCACGAGCCGCTCGACCATGCGGGACGTCGAGGTCTTGCCGTTCGTACCCGTCAGGTGGATCACCCGGTAGGCGTGCTGCGGGTTGCCGAGCAGGTCGACGGTGCGCTGCACGCGGGTGATCGTGGGGTCGAAGTCGTGCTCGGGCGCGCGGTCGAGGATCTGGCGGTAGATGCGCTCCGCCTCGTCCTCGGCGCCGTCGGGGCGAGATGACATGGGTCCATCTTCTCGCACCACCGCCACACCTCGGCTACCTTCTTCACCATGTCCTCTTCGCCCCGGTTCCGCACCCTGGTCACGTTCGCGCTGAGCGCCGTGGCGTTCGCCGTCGTCGTCCCTGCCCATGCCGCGCCCTCCTCCCCCTCGGGTGCCGCGCCCTCGGCCGTGCGCGCCGCGGCCGTCAAGAACGTCAAGTTCAAGAAGAAGGTGGTGGGGACGGGCACCGCGAAGTCCTGCACGTACGCGCGCCTCGCGAAGGCCGTCCGGTCCGGCGGTGACATCAGGTTCGACTGCGGGCCCGATCCCGTGACGATCGTGGTGAAGAAGACCCTCGTGGTGTGCAACACGCACAACTGCAAGGACGCGTGGAACGGCGGCAAGCGCGTCACGAAGGTGCGGATCAACGGCGGGGGGAAGGTCACGCTCAGCGGCGGGGGCGAGCGCGGGATCCTGTACGCGAACACGTGCGACCACAAGCTCGGCTGGATCGACGGACACTGCGACACCCAGACCACCCCGCACGTCGACCTGCGCAACATCACGCTGCGCGACGGCAACGCCACGAAGGGCCCGGCGGGCTACGACGGCGTCTCGGGCGGCGGCGGTGGCGGCGCGGTCGCGATGCGCGGCGGGCAGCTCACCGTGAAGAACGCGAAGTTCACCAAGAACCGCTGCATGAAGAGCCACTCCGACGCGGGCGGCGGTGCGATCCGTGTCACGGGCCAGCGCAAGACCGCCCGCATCTACGGCTCGAGGTTCACCCACAACCGCTGCGCCAACGGCGGCGCCGTCTCGTCGCTCGGCGCGCCGATGCGCATCAAGGATTCGACGTTCCTCAAGAACCGCGCGACGGGCCAGGGCGCGTCGAGCGGCAAGGGCGGCAACGGCGGCGCGATCTACTTCGACGGCACCCGGCAGAACGTGCGCGTCGAGAGCTCACGGATCCAGAGGAACCGCGCGCCCGAGGGCGGGCCCGGCATCTTCTACGTGAGCAACGACCGCTCCGGCTCGCTCACCATCAAGGGCTCACGCATCACGAAGAACACGGGCGCGAGGTTCTGGACCGGGAAGACGAAGAGCATCTTCTTCCTCGGCAAGAAGCTCACGAAGTCCGG
>JAAYZM010000509.1 GCA_012514835.1 Actinomycetales bacterium | reverse complement strand
GGCCGGTGCCCACGCGGCTGCCCGGGCCTTCGCCGGGGTGGGCTCGTATGCCTACGTGTCCTCGATCAGCGCGTACCGGCACTGGCCACCGGGCCCGGTGCGCTCCGAGGACGACGAGGTGTTCTCCGCGGACGACGACCTCGAGGACTACGGCCCCATGAAGGCCGAGAGCGAGCGCGTCATCGGGGTGGCCGTGCGCGCAGGGGGCGGGAGCTTCGTGGCCGCGCGGGCCGGGCTCATCATCGGGCCACGCGACATGGCCCGGCGGCTCACCTCCTGGCTCGACCGCATCGCGAGCCACGAGCGGGTAGCCGTGCCGGACGCGCTCGACCAGCCCGTCGCGTTCGTCGACGCGCGCGACCTCGCGGCGTGGCTCGTGCACGCCGTCGAGCAGGGCCTCGACCGGCCGTACAACGCGACGGGCCCCGCGGACATGTCGACGCTCGGCGGGCTCCTCGCGCTGTGCCAGGAGACGGTGGCCGACGGCGGGAGACGGGTGGCCGAGCTGGTCCCGGTGCCCGAGGACGCCCTGGTGGCCGCCGACGTGCGCCCCTGGGTGGACCTGCCCTTCTGGCTCCCGCGCGACATCGCCCCGACCTCGTGGCAGGTCGACACGACCCGCGCCCACGCCGCTGGGCTCAACCACCGCCCGCTCGCAGAGAGCGTCGCGGACACGTGGGCGTGGCTCCAGACCGCAGACCTCGACCACCCGCCCCTGCCCGAGGCGCTCGTCGCGCTGGCTCGCTAGAGGAACGCGTCCGTCAGGTGGTTGGGGGTGCCGAAGCGGTGAGCCGTCACCGAGACGGACTGCTCGCGCAGGAACGGCAGCAGCTCGAGCCGGCCCGAGGCCGTGACGGGCTGCGCGTGGACGGCCACGTCGGGCCGCCCGTCCACCACGCGAGCGAGCGCTGACGCGTCGCCGCCCACGAGACGGATACGGCCGGGCGCGGTGAGAGCCACGAGCTCGAGCCACGCCTCGTCGTCGTGCGTCGTCCACGCGATGCCCAGCTCGGAGAGCACCCGCGTCACGCCGTCGGGCACCTCGATACCGACCGACACGTCGATGCTCGCGTGCGCGGTGAGAGCAGCGCCGACGACGGCGACCAGATCTGCCAGCGTCCCCCTCGAGCCCACCCGCACGTGCACGCGGGCGGGTCGGTAGCGCAGCACGTTGCGCTCCGCGGCGAGCCCCGAGACGTCCTGGGCGAGCGAGAGCTCGGTGCGCCACGCGAGGGCCGCGGCGGCGAGGGTGGTGTGGACCGCGCGCTCGTCGGCGGGCGTGAGCGCGGGGACGGCGCCCGTGAAGAGGGCCAGCACGTCCCCGGCCAGGGGCTCCTCGACAGGTTCGCGCTCGGCGGGCTCCCACGAGCCGAGGCCCACGAGGTAGTTGGGCCCGCCCGCCTTGAACCCGGGCCCCACGGCGGACTTCTTCCACCCGCCGAAGGGCTGGCGCCGCACGATCGCGCCCGTGATGCCGCGATTGACGTAGAGGTTGCCCGCCTCGACGTGCTCCATCCAGTAGTCGATCTCCGCGGGGTCGAGCGAGTGCAGGCCGGCCGTGAGCCCGTAGTCGACCTCGTTCTGCAGCGCGACGGCCTCGGCGAGCGTGCTCGCGGTCATGACGCCCAGCACGGGGCCGAAGTACTCGACCAGGTGGGTCGGGGACCCGCGGCGCACCCCCACGCGCACGCCCGGTGACCACAGCGCACCGCCGTCGAGGCAACGCGGCTCGACCGCCCAGCGTTCGCCGTCGTCGAGCTCCGTGAGCCCGGCGAGCAGCTTGCCCGACGGCGGAGCGATGACCGGTCCCATCTGGGAGGAAGGACCGGACGGTGGCCCCACCTCGAGGGACGTCACGGCATCGAGCAGTTGCCGCCGGAACCGCTCCGAGCGCGCCACGGAGCCCACGAGGATCACGAGCGACGCGGCCGAACACTTCTGGCCCGCGTGCCCGAACGCCGACGCGACCACGTCCCGCACAGCGAGGTCGAGGTCCGCGCTGGGCGTCACGACCATGGCGTTCTTGCCGCTCGTCTCCGCGAGCAGCGGCAGGTCGGTGCGGAACGAGCGGAACAGCGCGGCCGTCTCGTACGCCCCCGTGAGGATCACGCGGTCCACGCGTGGGTCCGCGAGGAGACGCTCGCCCAGCTCGTGCTCGGCGAGGTGCACCAGGCGCAACGCCTCGCGGGGGACTCCCGCGGACCACAGCGCCTCGACCATCACCGAGCCGCAGCGCGCCGCCTCGCGCGCGGGCTTGACGACGACGGCGCTCCCCGCGGCCAGTGCCGCCAACGTGGAACCCGCCGGGATGGCGACCGGGAAGTTCCACGGCGGGGTGACCACCGTGAGCCCGGCGGGCACGAAGCGCGCGCCCGGCTCGGCCTCGAGCGCGCGGGCGCACCGGGCGTACCAGCGGGCGAAGTCCACGGCCTCGGAGACCTCGGGATCGGCCTGGTCGAGGGTCTTGCCTGCCTCGGCAGCCATGACCTCGCACAGCTCCGCACGCCTCGTCTCGAGGGCCTCGGCTGCACGCTCGAGCACGCGCGCCCGACCCTCCCCGCCCAGGGCGGCCCACGCGGGGGCGGCGGCGACGGCCGTCGTGATCTCGGCATCGAGCGCCGCGGTGTCGGTGACGGTGTGGCGCTCGACGAGCTCGATCCCGAGCCGCGAGGACGGGACGCGGGCCAGGAGCGCGGAGGCCCACGCGCGGTTCTCCGGCGTCGAGGGGTCCGTGTCGGGGGCGTTCTCGAAGCTCTCGGCCGATGCCGCCTCCGCGCTCTCGGCATGGGACCTGATGGTCCCGAGCGGACGTGCCCCGGCAGCGCCCGCGTGCTCGGTCCCCAGAGGAGCGCCGTCGTCGGCCCCCGCCGTCGTGGAACGGTCCTGGACCCGGAAGCGCGCGGGGACCTCGCCACCCATGGCCTCGACGGACGCGAGGAACCGGGCGCGCTCGCGCTCGAAGAGCGCGGCGTCGGAGGCGAGGTCGAACACGGCGGACATGAAGTTCTCGGTGCTCGCGCCCTCCTCGAGGCGGCGCACGAGGTAGGCGATCGCGACGTCGAACTCGGCGGGGTGGACCACGGGCGTGTAGAGCAGCAGGCCGCCCACCTCGCGGCGCACCACCTGAGCCTGCGCGGACGCCATGCCGAGCAGCATCTCGACGTCCACGCCGTCCCGCACGCCCCGCTCGCCCGCGAGGAGCCACGCGAACGCGAGGTCGAACAGGTTGTGGCCCGCCACGCCGATCCGCACGCTCGCGGTGTGCTCGGGGCGCAGCGCATACTCCAGGACGCGCTTGTAGTGGGCGTCCGTGTCGAGCTTCGACGGCCACGTCGCGAGCGGCCAGCCGTGCAGCTCTGCGTCCACGTGCTCCATGGGCAGGTTGGCGCCCTTGACGACGCGGACCTTGACGGGCGCGCCGCCGCGAGCCGTCCGGGCGCTGGCCCACTCCTGGAGGCGGCGCATCGCGGGGAGGGCGTCCGGGAGATACGTCTGCAGCACGATCCCCGCCTCGAGGTGCTCGAGCCCCGGGGTGTCGAGGAGCCGCGTGAACACCGCGAGCGTGAGGTCGAGGTCGCGGTACTCCTCCATGTCGAGGTTCACGAACTTCGGCGGGCTCGCCGCCGCCGCGCGCGCGAACAAGGGGCGCAAGCGCTCCGTGATCTCGGCCGCGGCCTCGTCGAACGCCCAGGGGGAGTGCGGTCCGACGACGGCGGACACCTTGACCGAGACGTAGTCCACGTCCTCGCGGTCGAGCAGCGCGACGGTCCGCTCGAGGCGGCGGGTCGCCTCCCGCTCACCCAGCACGGCCTCGCCCAGCAGGTTGATGTTGAGGCGGGTGGTTCCGCCGTCGGCCTCGTCCTCGGGTGCGCCGTCGCGGAGGCGCGCGATGGCCTTGCCGAGCCGCGCGGGGCTCGCGTCGATCACGAGGTGGCGCACGAGACCGCGCAGAGCCCGGCGCACCACGGGCACCACGAGCGCGGGCGCCACGGCGGACGCGACGGCCGCGAGCCGGACCCCGGCCCGCAGGTGCCACGGCAAGAACGCGGGGACGTCACGCGCGAGCTCACCGAGCCGCGTGGCCGCGACGCGCGGGTCCTCCGGGCGGATCACCCCGTCCACGAACCCCACCGTGAACGGCAGACCCGCCGGGTCACGCAGCAGCGCGGCGAGCTGGGCCGCGGCCGGGTCCGGGGGGATCTCGGTGGCCTCGGCGAGCCAGCGGCGCACGAGCGCGACGGTCTCCTCCGCGAGCGACTCAGCGCGCTCGGGGGACAGGGGGACTACCGGGACGGACATGGGATCGCCACCTCGCGTCGATGCGATGGCGCCGTCGGGGTGTGGCGGCGCCGTTCCCCATCTTGCCGCGTCGCGGGCGGGCCGTCCCGCCAACGGACCGACAGCCGTTGTGTCAACGTACCGCGACATCGCGGGAATGTCAGGATACGTCGACATCGTGAGCGTGTCGCGGTACGCTGACAAAGTGATCACTGCCGGTCGGGACTACAACGCGCGGTCGCTGCCGCGCCTCGCGGCTGCCGTCCGTCACCTGCGCCTGAGCAGAGGGCTCACCCAGGCGCAGCTCGCCACGCGGGCCGGAGTGTCCCGCCAATGGGTGAGCGCGCTCGAGAACGGCAGGACCGAAGGCGTCGAGCTCGCACGGCTGATGCAGGTGCTCGACGCGCTCGACGCGAGCCTCGTGGTGCGCGACGATCTCGAGCCCGGCCGAGCAAGCGAGTGACGAGGTGAAGCGCGTCACCAGGCTCGCGATCTTGCTGCTCGGGGAGCACGTCGCGGACCTCGAGCGCACCAGGTCCGGCGCTCTCCGGCTCAGGTACCAGCCGTCCGCCGCAGAGCCGGGACGCACACCCCTCTCGCTCGCCCTGGTTCCCGAGCGCGGTGACGCCGTCGGGCCTGCGGTCGAGAGGTACCTGTGGGGGCTCCTGCCGGAGAACGCGGGTGCGCTCCGCGCGATCGAGCGGCTCTACGGAGTGGATGCGCGCGACCCGCTGAGCCTCCTCGCCGCGATCGGTCTCGACTGTTCCGGTGCCGTGCAGTTCTGCGCTCCTGACGAGGTCGAGGGCGTCGTCGCCCGCCCCGGTCACCTCGAGGAAGCGCAAGACATCGAAGGGCGTCTCGCCGAGCTGCGCATGGGCGACGAGGCGTCGTGGACAATGACGGGCGAGCACTGGTCCCTCGGGGGTACCCAGCAGAAGTTCACCGTCACCTGGAGCGGTGATACGTGGCATTACCCTCGTGGCTCGGCGCCGAGCACCCACGTGATAAAGCCGGGTGTGCGCACGGTGCGGCACCAGGCACTGATCGAGCACCTGTCGATGGCGGCCGGGCGTCGACTAGGCCTTGAGATCGCTGACTCGCGGTTCGAGGACTTTGCGTCTGAGCGGGCGATCGTGGTGGAGCGGTTCGATCGCGTCACGGATCCCAGCGGGCAGGTGAACCGGGTGCATCAGGAGGACCTGTGCCAGGCGCTCGGCGTCGAGGAGAAGTACGAGGAGTACGGCGGGCCTGGTGCGGTCGAGATCGCCCGTCTCTTGCGGGAGCAGGCCGCCTCGGCGGCCCAGGGGGAGCGCAACGTCGAGGCCTTCATGCGAGGGATCGTCTACAACACGGTGATCGCCGCCCCCGACGCGCACGCCCGCAACTACGCGGTCCTGCTTGCTGGGGATGAGGTCACGCTCGCTCCCCTCTACGACGTGGCGACGGGACTCGCGTACGACGTCGCGCAACCACGGCTCGTCGCAATGAGCGTGGGCGGAACGTTCACGCACGCCGAGATCGACCTGGCCGCGCTCGCCCGGACCGCCCGTGATCTCGACCTCGTTCCGTCCGCCACCACCGCGTCTGCTCAGGACATCGCTGCGCGCGCGGCGGGTGCTTTCGAGGCGGAAGCGGAGCTGATCGACGACTGGGACGGCGCGGTCAGTCACGTCATGGAGCGACTGGGGCCCCGCTTCCGCGAGCTCGAGCAGCGCTGGGGCGTCTAGAGAGTCAGACGCCAGCGGGGAAGCCGAGCTGGCGCCACGCCTCGTACACCGCGATCGAGGCCGCGTTCGTGAGGTTGAGCGAGCGGCGGCCCGCGAGCATCGGGATGCGCAGCTCGGACGTGATGCGCGGGTGGGCGAGCACCTCGGCGGGCAGTCCGTCGGGTTCGGGACCAAACAGGAGGGCGTCGTCGTCGGCGTACTCGACGTCGGTGTACGCGACGGAAGCGCTCGTGGTGAAGGCGAACACCCGCGAGTCCGGGAGCGCCTCGAGCGCGGCGTCGAACGTCGGGTGCACCGTGACGTGCGCGAGGTCGTGATAGTCGAGCCCGGCGCGGCGCAGCTTCGCCTCGGACATGTCGAAGCCGAGCGGCTCCACGAGGTGCAGGTGCGCGCCCGTCGCGGCCGCGAGCCGGATCGCGCTGCCCGTGTTGCCGGGGATCTGCGGGGAGAAGTAGACGAGCGCGATCACGGGATCGAGTGTGGCACGTGCCCCGTCAGGCGCCCGCGAGGTGCTCGCGCAGGAAGGCGAGCTGGGCGCGCACGAAGTAGGTGTCGCCGCCCTCGTGGTGGTTGTGCTCGTAGACCTCGATGGCCTTCGCGGGGGTCTCGGGCGCGAGCGCGCCGTAGTGGTTGAACGCCGCGAACACGGTGGACGGCGGGCAGATCGTGTCGAAGAGCCCTGTCGCGAACAGGGCGGGCGCGGTGGCGCGGCGCACGTGGTTGACGTTGTCGACGTAGCTGAGCGTGCGCATCACGGCGGCTTCGTGCCCGCGCTGGACGGACAGGTACTTCACGACCTCGGCGTACGGGTCGGAATCCGTGAGACCGATGGCGCGAGGCAGGTCGCACAGGAACGGCACGGAGGCGGTGACGGCGGCGAGGCCGTCCGCGAGGCCCGCGGCGGCGAGGGCGAGGCCCCCGCCCTGGGAGTTGCCGACGACGGCGACCCGACGCGGATCCACCCCCGGGAGCGACCGCGCCGCGTCGACGGCCCGCACGGCGTCCGTCGTGAGGCGGCGGAAGTAGTACTCGTGCGGGTCGAGGACGCCGCGCGTCACGAAACCCGGGCTCGCGGGGCCCGAGCCCACGGGGTCGGGGGTGTCCCCACCGGTGCCCCACTGCCCGCCCTGCCCGCGCGAGTCCATGAGCAGGTGGGCGTACCCGGCCGCGGGGAACGTCAGACGCTCCCCGGGCAGGCCGCGCCCGCGCCCGTAGCCGAGGTACTCGACGACGGCGGGCAGCGGCTCGGTCACCCCGGCGGGGCGGGAGTACCACGCGCGGACCGGCTGGCCGTCGAAGCCTGCGAAGGTCACGTCGAAGGTGTCGACGAGGGTCAGGTGGTCCTCGACCTGCTCGACGGCGAGCAGGACCTCGTGCTCTTGCGCCTCGCCGAGCGTCGCGGCCCAGAACACGTCGAAGTCGTCCTCGACCGTGGGCTCAGGCAGGTAGGTGCGCAGTCGCTCGAGCGGCAGGTCGAACCGGGCCACTCTCACGCCCCCGCGGGCGGCGCCGAGGTGGACTGGCGCACCACGAGCTCGGTCGCGAGGTCGATGCGCGCGTTGCGGACCGTCTCCCCGCGGGCGAGCCGCAGCAGGATCTGGGTGGCCGTCGAGGCCATCTCGGTGAGCGGCTGGTGCACGGTGGTCAGCGGCGGGGTGAGCCACTCCGTCACGGGCAGGTCGTCGTAGCCCACCACGGACAGGTCCTCGGGCACGCGCAGGCCGCGCTCGCGGGCCGCGCGCAGCACGCCGAGCGCCTGGTTGTCCGAGCCCGCGAAGATCGCCGTGGGCCGGTCCGCACGGTCCAGCAGCTCCGCGCCGTGCGCGTAGCCACCACCCACGAAGAAGTCTCCGTAGCGGATGAGCTCGGGGTCCACGGCCACGCCAGCCTCGTCGAGGGCGGTGCGGTAGCCGTCCACGCGGGCGCGCGAGCACAGGACGTCCCCGGGGCCGGAGATCATGGCGATGCGCCGGTGGCCCAGGCCCAGCAGGTGTCGCGTGGCCGCGAGGCCACCGCTCCAGTTCTGCGAGCCCACGGTCGGCACGCCCTCGGGGAGGTCCCCGGCGGTGTCGACGATGACGAAGGGGATGTTGCGCGAGGCGAGCTGGCGGCGCTGCGTGTCGTCCACGTCGGAGAGCACGAAGAGCACGCCGAGGGGACGGCGCGCGAGGACGTCGTCGAGCCACTCCTGGCGCGGGCGGTGCTCGCCGCCGAGCTCGGAGAGGACCACCCCGATGCGCTCGGCGCCCGCGACCACCTCGACGCCCTTGATGATCTGGCCGGCCCACGCGGAGTCGAGCTCGTGGAACACGAGGTCGATGAGCCCGGTGCCGCTGCGCTGGCTGCGGCCCTTGCGGCGCCGGTAGCCGTGCTTGTCGATGATCTCCTCGACGTGCGCGCGGGTGGCGGGAGCCACGTCGGGGCGGCCGTTGAGCACCTTGGACACCGTGGGCACGGAAACGCCTGCCTCGACCGCGATCTGGGCGATCGTCGTGGCGGTGGCGCTGCTGTTCGTCATTGAGGTCCCGGTCCTTCGCGCGCAAGTTTCGGGCCGACGCTAGCACTTTCCAGGCCTGGAGGGCACGGGCTGATCACGAGAGTCCCTTGATCTGTGCAAATCCGTGACAAATGGTTGCGTCACCCAGGTGCCACGCATACTGTTCCGGTGTCGGAAAGGTTTCGAGAACCACTCGAAACTTGCGGAGGTCCACGACGACGTGGACGAGAGGACGGCTGCACAGGTGCATCACGACGACGAGGCCCCCACGGCGACCCAGCCCTGGCGTGACCCGACGCGTCCCGCCGCGGAGCGGGTCGAGCACCTCGTCGAGCACATGACGCTCGAGGAGAAGGTGGCTCAGCTCGTGGGCCTCTGGGTCGGCGCGGAGAGCTCCGGCGACGGCGTGGCCCCGCACCAGTCCACGATGTCCGAGGGCGTCCCGCCGTGGGACGAGGCCGTGGCCCACGGGCTCGGTCAGCTCACGCGCCCCTTCGGCACGGCCCCCGTGGACCCCGTCACGGGCGCACGCTCCCTCGCCGCCGCCCAGCAGGACATCGTCTCGCGCAACCGCTGGGGCATCCCTGCCCAGGTGCACGAGGAGTGCCTCACGGGCTTCGCCGCGTGGCGCGCGACGTGCTACCCGACCGCGCTCGCCTCGGCCGCGACGTTCGACCCGCAGCTCGTGGAGCAGATGACCGCCCATTTCGGTGCGCACATGCGCGCGGCCGGCGTCCACCAGGGCCTCGCCCCCGTGCTCGACGTCACTCGTGACTACCGCTGGGGCCGCACCGAGGAGACGATGGGCGAGGACCCGTACCTCGTCGGGACCCTCGGCGCGGCGTACGTGCGCGGCCTCGAGTCCGCGGGCATCGTCGCGACGCTCAAGCACTTCGCCGGGTACGCGTCCTCGCGCGCCGGGCGCAACCTCGCGCCCGCGGCCATGGGGCCGCGCGAGCTCGCTGACGTGGTGCTCCCGCCCTTCGAGATGGTGGTGGCCGACGGCGAGGTGCGCTCCGTCATGCACTCCTACGCGGACATCGACGGCGTGCCCTCGGCGGCCGACGAGAGCCTGCTCACCGGCCTGCTGCGCGAGCGCTGGGGCTTCGACGGCACCGTCGTGGCGGACTACTGGGGCATCCCCTTCCTGCAGTCCCTCCACAAGGTCGCCGACTCCCTGGGAGAAGCCGCGCGCCTCGCGCTCACGGCCGGCGTGGACGTCGAGCTGCCCAACATGCGCACCTACACGGCACCCCTCGTCGAGGCAGTGCGGGCAGGAGCCGTCCCCGAGGCGCTCGTCGACCGCGCGCTGCGCCGCGTCCTTGCCCAGAAGCTCGAGCTCGGGCTGCTCGACGCGGACTGGCAGGCGCTCCCCGAGAACGTCGACACGCTCCACCTCGACGACGAGCGCGGCCGCGAGATCGCCCTCGAGCTCGCCCGCGAGTCCGTGGTCCTGCTCAAGAACGACGACGACGCCCTCCCGCTCGCGCCGGGTCGACGCGTGGCCGTCGTCGGACCCCTCGCCCACGACCCCCTCGGGATGCTGGGCTGCTACGCCTTCCCCACCCACGTGGGACCCAACCACCCCGACGTCGAGCTCGGCATCGAGATCCCCACGGTGCTCGAGGAGCTGCGCGCGCGGCTCGGTGACCAGGTCACGTACGCCCCCGGGTGCGAGTTCCGTGGGGAGGACGTCTCGCAGATCGCGGAGGCGGTCCAGGTGGCGCAGGACGCCGACGTCGCGCTCGTCGTCGTCGGCGACCGTGCCGCGATGTTCGGTCGCGGGACCTCGGG
>JAAYZM010000073.1 GCA_012514835.1 Actinomycetales bacterium | reverse complement strand
TCGATCCAGGTGCGCGGGGCGGCCGTGGCGATCGAGGACGCGCTCGCACCGCTCGGGGCGCGGCCGCACTGGGGCAAGGTGTTCGTGGACCAGGGCGGGCGGGTCGCGGGGCTGTACCCGCGCATCGACGACTTCCGCGAGCTGCGCGAACGGTGGGACCCGCAGGGCAAGTTCCGCAACACGTTCGTGTACCGGCACCTCGTGCACTGACCGGGAGCTGGCTGACCCGGGAACTATCGGGCACCGCGCGGTGTTGTGCGGGTGTCGGATCGTCGTGCGGGTACCCGGACCCCGGGTGCTGGCGCGGCGCGGTCAGGAGGTCGCATGGTCAGCCCGTTCCTCACCCAATCGTTCAAGCAGCGCATGGTCGCGCCGGAGTCCGCGCTCGCGGGACGCCCCGTGCGGCCGTACTCGGTCCCCTCGACGCACGCCGTGCTCGGCACACCGCTCGAAGGGCCGTGGCCCGAGGGCACCGAGATGATCGGCCTCGCGCTCGGGTGCTTCTGGGGCGCCGAGCGGGCGCTGTGGCGGCTCGACGGCGTCGTGACCACGGCCGCCGGGTACCAGGGCGGCTACACGCCGAACCCCACGTACGAAGAGGTGTGCACGTCCCTGACGGGGCACACCGAGGTGGTGCTCGTCGCGTACGACCCCCAGGTGCTGCCGACGAGCCAGCTGCTCCAGACCTTCTGGGAGCTGCACGACCCCACGCAGGGCTACCGCCAGGGCAACGACATCGGGACGCAGTACCGGTCCGCGATCTACTGGACCACCGACGAGCAGCGCGACGCAGCCCTCGCCACGCGCGAGGCGTACGCGAAGGCACTCGGCGACGCAGGCTTCGGGGCGATCACCACGGACGTACGGCCCGTGAGCGAGGCGGGCGAGTTCTACTACGCCGAGGACTACCACCAGCAGTACCTGTACAAGGTCCCCAACGGCTACTGCCCCGTGCACTCGACCGGCGTCGCGTGCCCCACACCCGGGCAGGGCTGAACGACAGCGTGGGCGGGTGGTCGCGGGCAGTGACCTGAGGGTGAGACGTACGTCATGCGGCGTGTCGGGAATGCGTAGGATGCACCGCGCACACTCACCACGAAAGGGCCGTCGTGACGTCATTCCCTCGCATCACCCGGTATGTGATAGCGCTCGTCAGCGCCGCCTGCCTCCTCATCATGGGAGCGCTCCCCGCGCAGGCCGCGACCCCGTTCACCGTCCAGGGGAAGGTCAGTTTTCCCGAGGGCTACGACCCGGCGGACGCCGTGCACACCTACCTCCTCCTGATGCCCCCCACCGGCAACAAGTGGATCCGGGCGTCTGTCGCGAGCGACGGCCGGTTCAGCGCGACCGCACCCGACGCCGGGAACTACACCCTGCGGTTCTACGACTCGAGCCAGACGTTCTTCGACGGGGTGGTCACGGCCGACGGGAGCGTCTCGGACGACGGCGCGGCTCGGGTCTTCTCGAGCGACACGACGATCACCGTCACCCCACGGCTCAGCGCCGTCATCTCAGGCCGGATCATCCTCCCCGACGGGTATGACCCAGAGCGCGACGGGTCGTTCGACATCGTGTCCTACGTCCAGCGCACCACGTCGTGGGTGGGTGCCGGCGTGCTGCCGTGGCACCTGCTCGAGGACGACGGCACGTTCGAGTACCGGGGCCTCGAGCCGGGCACCGCCTACCGGTTCGAGCTGCGCGACTACAGCAAGACCTTCCTGAGCGGCTACTACGGCGGCGACTCCTACGTCGAGAACTTCGAGGACTCCGTCAGTGTCGTGGCACCGGGCTCAGGTGTCGTGTTCACCCCGCCGGTCGCCTCGACCATCACCGGTCGCCTCACGGCGCCAGCCGGGACCGACCTGGCGCAGCTCATCGCGGACGAAGACGTCCAGGTGAGCCAGTCCCCGGCACCGGACGAATATCCAGAGTTCCGCCACCATCGACGAGCCGAGGTGGCCACGGACGGGACGTTCACGTTCCGCGGGCTGTGGCCCGGCAGCAAGGTCTACGTCGCCGCGTGGTCGGGCAGCGAGGCTCTCGAGCGCGGCATGGTCGACGCCGCCGGTGCGCTCACCCTCGACACGACGCGTGCGCGGACCGTGACCTCGGGTGCCACCGACGTGAACATCTCCATGCGCGTGCCGAGCCAGTTCTCCGGGACTGTCGAGCTCCCGGAGAGCTTCCGCTACGACCCTGAGGAGCCACCGACCGTCCGGCCCGTGCCCAGCAAGGACGAGGTGTACTCGCTCCAGTGGTCGAGCCGCAAGGCGGTCCCCGTCGGACCCGACGGTTCGTTCACGACCGAGCGCGCGCACTCGCAGACCGACTTCCGTCTCGAGCTGACCTGGCCCGACGGCTCGGTCGTGTACTGGACGAGCAACGACACCAAGCCCACCGCAGACGCGGATGCGGCTTCACTCGTGCGCCCGGTCACCGCCATCGTGTTCCCGACCCACAACCGCCAGGTGAACCGCAGCGTCCCGCGCGTCACGGGCGAGGTACGTTTCGGCTCGACGCTGCGGGCCGAGGGCGGGACGTGGTCGGCCCCGTCCCCGAAGCTGGGCTACCAGTGGCTGCGCGACGGCAAGCCGGTCGCAGGCGCGACGAGCGCGAGCTACCCGATCACCGCGGCCGACGTCGGCTCCCGTCTTTCCGTCACGGTGACCGCGAGCGCACCCGACTTCACCACCGTGAGCGCGACGTCCGCCCCGACGGTGGTGGTCCCGAAGGTCCCCACCACGATCGCCGTCAAGGTCCTCAAGAAGGGCACGTCGCGCAAGAGGGTCGCGCTCCGGGTGCACCTCGGCACCGCCGGTGCCGAAACCGCCCCGACCGGCACGCTACGCGTGCGGTACGGCAAGAAGACGCGCACCGTGAAGGTCCTCGCGAAGCACCGGGGCACCCGGACTCTGACCCTGACCCGCACGAAGACGACGGGAACGGTCAGCGCGACCTTCACGCCCACCGGTGGCAGCGCCCGGCACCTCGCCGCGGCCACGGGGGCGGCGAAGGTCGTCAAGGTCGCGCCGAAGGTGACGATCAAGGCGCCGAAGAAGGTCGCGAAGGGCAAGCGGGCCCGCATCACGGTGCGCGTGAACGCCCATGACCTGACGTCCAGGCCGACGGGCAAGGTCAGGATCACCTACGGCAAGAAGACCCGCACGGTCGCGCTCAAGGCCAAGCACCGCGGCAAGATCACCGTGACCCTGCCGCGTCTGAGCAAGGGCACCTACAAGGTCCGCGCCCGCTACTCCCCGAGCAAGACCTGGAAGAAGTACCTCAAGGTCAAGAGCTCGACCCGCGTCACCCTGCGGGCCCGCTGAGCGACGGGACCTCTCCCCTCGGGAACGGCGTCGGCGTCGGACGCCGTTCCCGAGGTGGACGCCGTCATCCTTGCGGCGTACGCGCGAACCGCGCGAGGTTCGACCTTGGGGAGGTCCCGCCCCGGGGCGCGGATTCCTAGGTTGGAAGCACAAGCCAACCAAGGAGTCCTCATGATCGAAGCGACGCACCTCACCAAGAGGTACGGGAGCAAGACGGCCGTCGACGACGTGACCTTCACGGTCCAGCCCGGCCTCGTCACCGGCTTCCTCGGCCCCAACGGGGCGGGCAAGTCCACCACCATGCGCATGATCGTGGGGCTCGACCGACCCACGCAGGGGCGTGTCCGGGTCAACGGCCGCAGCTATGCCGAGCACCGCGCCCCGCTGGGCGAGGTCGGCACCCTGCTCGACGCGAAGGCCGTCCACACGGGCCGCTCCGCGTACAACCACCTGCACGCGATGGCCGCGACGCACGGCATCGGCACCAAGCGAGTCAAGGAAGTCATCGAGATGACGGGCCTCGAGTCCGTCGCCCGCAAGCGCGTGGGCGGGTTCTCGCTCGGCATGGGCCAGCGGCTCGGCATCGCCGCGGCGCTGCTCGGTGACCCGCAGACGCTCATCCTCGACGAGCCCGTCAACGGCCTCGACCCCGAGGGCGTGCTGTGGGTGCGCAAGCTCGTGCGCCACCTCGCCTCGCAGGGACGCACCGTGTTCCTGTCCTCGCACCTCATGAGCGAGATGGCGCTCACCGCGGACCACATCATCGTGGTGGGACGCGGCAAGGTCATCGCGGACGCCCCTGTCGCGGACATCATCGCCCGCGGGAAGGGCGGCTCGGTGCGGGTGCGTACGCCGCAAGCGGGCCAGCTCGAGGATCTCTTGCGGCGCGCCTCCGCGATCGTCACCCAGGCCGACCACGACCTGCTCGAGGTCACCGGGGCACCCTCGGCGCAGATCGGTGAGCTCGCCGCAGGGGCGGGGATCGTGCTCCACGAGCTGGTCCCCACGAAGGTCTCCCTCGAAGAGGCCTACATGCAGCTCACCGTCGGCGAGGTCGAGTACCAGTCGGAGAACCCCCTCGGGCACGTCGCCCAAGACACCGCCTCGCTGACCGGCGTCGGCCAGACCGAAGGAGCCCTGCGATGACCACCGCGACCCTCACCGCACCGACGCGCAGCGTCAAGCCTGTCACCTTCCCTCGCATCGTCACCTCGGAGTGGATCAAGCTGCGCACCGTGCGCGCGACCGTGTGGACGCTGTCCGTGACCGTCGCCGTCATGGTGGGCCTCGCCGCGCTCGGGGCATGGAGCTCCACGTCGTTCTTCGCAGACGAGCCGAACGCGTTCGCCCCGGCGTCATTCCCGATCGGGGGGTGGTACTTCGCCCAGCTGGTCGTCGTCGTCCTCGGGGTCCTGTCCGTCACGGGCGAGTACTCGACGGGCATGATCCGCTCGACGTTCGCGGCGGTACCCACCCGGGTCCCGGCGCTCCTCGCCAAGGCCCTCACCGTGTTCGGGGTGGTCCTCGCCACGGCCACGGTCGCGGTCGGGCTCTCGTGGCTCGCCACACTGCCGTTCCTGGGCCAGATGGGCGTGAGCATCGACCTCGCGAGCGCCGAGACGTGGCGCCTGCTCCTCGGGGCACCGCTCTACCTCGCGACCATCACGGTCCTCGCGTTCGCGGCCGGCGCCCTCATCCGGCACTCCGCCGGGGCGCTCGCGCTGATCCTCGGCCTGCTGCTCGTGATCGAGAACGTGTTCGCCGCGATCGCGTGGCGCCCGCTGCAGGTCATCGCCCCGTTCCTGCCCGCGCGGGCGGGAAGCACGCTCCTCGTCGAGGACAACTTTCTCGGTGGGGCCAGTGTGGTCGACGGCATCGTGACCCTCGGCCCGTGGCAGGGCTACGGGGTGCTCACCGCCTGGGTGGTCGTCCTCCTGGGCGCCGCTTGCGTGCTCGTGCGTCGGAGGGACGCCTGAGCAGTCACGGGTTCCTCAGCGAACCCACCTGGTGCCCGGGCCCGCAGGGGGGTCCGGGCACTCGGGGCGAGGTGGCACAGTGGTCACCGGCAACGGCACTCCCGGCCCCGGGACGAGAAGGAGCGAGGTGACATGAGCGACCACAGCGAGCCGCTGTTCACGGAGCTCAGCGCGCGCCGCCTCGGCCCGGTGCGGGCCTTCTTCGTCCGACGCCCCGTGGCCATGGACGTGCTCGTGATGGCGTGGTTCGTGATCCCCGCGCTCCTCACTGCCGTGGTCGCCGCGGGCACCACCCCGGCGCCAGAACCCGGGGTCGCCATCCCGCCGTCGGACGAGGCCGCCTTCCTCGTGCGCGGTCTGGTCGGGCTCCTCCTCGTCATCCTCGGGGCCGTCGCTCTGTTCTGGCGACGCCGCTGGCCCGTCCACGTGCTCGCCGTCATCACCGCGCTCGGCGCGGCCTGCACGCTCGTGACCGGGTCGACGCTCGGGTTCGACCTCGCCCTCGCCCTCGCGCTCTACGCCGTGGCGGCCTCGCGACCCACGTCGACCACGTGGCTCTCCTTCGCCGCCGCGATCAGCGTGATGTCGGGCGCGGTGTGGCTGTGGGACAGGACGCTCCTCTCGGTGGGCACCCCGGACGAAGGCAACGAGACGAGCTCGGTGGGCACCCGCATCGCCGGGATCATCGTCATCACGATCTTCGCGCTCGTCGCACTCGCGATCGGCACGAGCGTGCGCGGGCGCCGCCAGCACGTCGCGGACCTCGTGAACCGCGCCAACGCCCTCGCCCGGGACCGCGACCAGCAGGCCCAGCTCGCGCGCGCCGCGGAGCGCAGCCGGATCGCCCGCGAGATGCACGACGTCGTGGCCCACTCCCTGTCCGTCATGATCGCGCTCGCCGACGGCGCGGGCGCCGCGCTCGCCAGGTCCCCCGAGAGCTCCAAGGTGGCCCTTGACGAACTGTCCTCGACGGGCCGCGCGGCGCTCGCGGACATGCGGCGCGTGCTCGGTGTGCTCGACGAGCCCGAGGCACCCTTCGAGCCGCAGCCCGACTCCGAGGACCTCGCGTGCCTCGTGGACCGCTTCCGGGCCGCGGGGATGACCGTCATGGCCACCGGGCTGAGCACCCCGCTGCCCGCGGACGCCGGGTTCCAGCTGGCCGTCTACCGGATCGTCCAGGAGGCCCTCACGAACGCGCTGCGGCACGCCCCCGGGACCGCCCGCGCGGACGTGGTGCTCGAGCGGACGGGCCGCAACGTCGAGGTGACGATCACCGATCAGGGCCCCGGGCTCGTGCTGCCCGATCAACAGGCCGGCTCCGGCCGCGGCGTGATCGGCATGCGCGAGCGCGTGGGCGTCTACGGCGGCATGGTCGAGGCCGGGCCGTGGGGCGGCGGCTGGCGCGTGCACGCCGTCCTGCCGTGGGTGGGGCCCGAGGTGTCCGACGACGGCGTCCCCGGCGACCGCGGCACCAGGACGCAGCGCGATCCCGGCGATCCGCCTTCGCCCGCACCTGAGCCACAGACCGCCGTCGGACCCGTGCCTCAGCCCGACACCCAGACGACCCCGCCCGTCCCCCCGAGGAGCGACCCGTGACGACAGTGCTGCTCGTGGACGACCAGGCGCTGCTGCGCATGGGGTTCCGCATGGTGCTCGACGCCGAGGACGACCTGCAGGTGGTGGGCGAGGCCGACGACGGCCGGTCGGCGATCACCCAGGCGAAGGCCCTGCGCCCCGACGTGATCCTCATGGACGTGCGCATGCCCGGCATGAACGGCATCGAGGCGACCGAGCAGCTCACCCACGACCTGCCCGCCTCCCGCGTGCTGATCCTCACGACCTTCGACCTCGACGAGTACGCGTTCGCCGCGCTGCGGGCGGGCGCGAGCGGGTTCTTGCTCAAGAACGCCGAGCCGGGTGAACTGGTCGCCGCGATCCGCTCTGTCGCGTCCGGGGACGCCGTGATCTCCCCGCGCGTGACGAGGCGCATGCTCGAGATCTTCTCCGGTCACCTGCCCGAGGCCGGGGCGCCCACGAACGGTCTAGATCCCCGACTGGCCGGTCTCACGGCGCGCGAGCTCGAGGTGCTACGCGCCATCGCGGAGGGCTTGTCCAACGCCGAGATCGCCGAACAGTTCTTCCTGTCCGAGGCCACCGTCAAGACGCACGTGGGCCGGATCCTCGCGAAGCTCGGCGTCCGCGACCGCGTGCAGGCGGTCATCCTCGCCTTCGAGACCAAGCTCGTCGGCTGACCCGCCCTCCTCCCCCGCACCCGGCTTCCCACCCACTCACCCTTCGCCCACCCACCCTTCGCCCGCCTCTCGCGAGGTAGTGAAGAGTGCGCGAGGTAGTGACTGCGCAGTCACTACCTCGCGCACTCGTCACTACCCCAGCCAGACTTGCGGTGCGGTATGCGCGCACAGCGTTCCGTGCGGTCGGCTGTGCGCGCACGACTCACCGCAAGTTGGGAAGCGCCTCGCTGAGATAGGCAGTCCGGAACTACCTATCTCAGCAAAGGGGGGACTCGTCGAGGAGATGACGAAGGCCCCGGCCGCGGGGAGCAGACGGGGCCTTCGGGGAGCGTGCGGGTCAGGCGCCGCGCGAGTCGATGATGTCGACCACGAACACGAGGGTGTCGCCACCCTTGATGCCGGCCTGCGGGACGCCACGGTCGCCGTAGCCGAGGTGCGAGGGGATGCTCAGGAGCACGCGCGAGCCGATGGCCTGGCCCACGAGACCCTCGTCCCAGCCGCCGATCACGGCACCGACCCCGATGGGGAAGGAGATCGAGGAGCCGCGGTCATAAGAGTTGTCGAACACGTGCCCGCCCCAGGACTGGCCCAGGTAGTTGACCTCGAGGTCGTCGCCGGCCTCGACGAGCGAGCCGGTGCCCTGGTGGAGCACCTGGACCTGCAGGTCGGCGGGCGCGCCACCCTCGGGGAAGGTCAGCTCGGGCTTGTCGCCGAAGCCGCCGGTCGCGGTGGGAAGGTTCGTCATGGGTTACCTCTCGTCGTGGCGGGATGGCCGCCATCTATCGTGCCTGATCTGACCAGCCCGCGCAGCCGCGGGTTCGCGCAGTCTCGGTCAGAGACCCACGTGGTGACGCGCCCAGTCGCGCTGGTGCGCCCACTGGTACGCCTGGCCACCCTCGTGCCCGTTGAACGGCCACACCTGGATGTCCTTCGCGACGTCGCCAGCCAGCTCACCCCACCGGTTGTACGCGGCGTAGACGGTGGACGGCGGGCACACCATGTCCATGAGCGCCACGGAGAACAGCCCGGGCGCGGTCGCGCGACGGGAGAGGTGGATGCCGTCGAAGTAGGACAGCGTGCGGAGCACCCGCTCGGTGGCCTCGCGCCGCACCGAGAGGTACTTGACGATCTCGCCATAGGGATACGCGTCCGTGATCTCGATCGCGCGGCGGAAGTGGGACAAGAACGGCACGTCCGGCATCGCCGCGCGCAGGCCCGTGGAGAGCCCCGCGGCGGCGATCGTCATGCCGCCGCCCTGCGAGCCACCGGCCACGGCCACGCGCTCGGGGTCCACCCCCGCGATGGTCCGCACGGCGTCCACCGCGCGCACCGCGTCGGTGAAGACGCGCCGGTAGAAGTACTCCTCGGGGTCCTCGATGCCGCGGGTCATCGACCCGGGCGTCGCGGGGCCAGAGCCCACAGGGTCGGCCGTCTCGCCACCCTCGCCCCAGCCCGCACCCTGACCGCGCGTGTCCATGAACAGGTGCGCGTATCCCGCCGTCGGCCACAGCGTGTGCTGGAAGGGCAGGCCGCGCCCGCCCCCGTACCCGTTGTACTGCACGACGGCGGGCAGCGGGCCGTCCGCACCCTTGGGGCGGGAGAACCAGCCCTTGATCGGGTGGCCGCCGAAGCCCGCGAACGTCGCGTCGAACACCTCGACGAGGTCGAGCCCCGTGTCGACCGGCTCGAGGCGCACGTCGACGTCGTGGGCGCGCGCGTCCGCGATGGTCGAGGTCCAGAACTCGTCGAAGTCGGCCGGCTCGTCGAGCTCGGCGCGGTAGGTCTGCAGCTCCGCGAGCGGCAGGTCGAAGCGGGCCACGGTCTCTCCTGGTTGTCGGTGCAGCGGGTGGTGGGGGTTGCTCAACTCGCGAGGAAGCCGAGCAGGTCGTGCCGGGTGATGACGCCCACGGGGTCGCCGTCGCCGATGACGAGCAGCGCGTCGGCCTTCTGGAGGGCGGCACGCGCGGCCTCGATCGTCTGCCCCACGCCGATGAGCGGCATCGGGGCACCGAGGTGCTTCGCGACAGGCTCGGCGAGGGCGGCGTCGTCCGCGAACACGGCCGCGAGGAGGGCGCTCTCCGTGACGGAACCGGCCACCTCACCGATCTTCACGGGTGGCTCGGCGCCGACGACGGGCAGCACGGAGACGCCGTACTCGCGCATGACGCCGATCGCGTCGTGGACCGTGTCGGTCGGGTGCGTGTGGACGAGGTCCGGGAGCGACCCGTCCTTGGTGCGCAGGACGTCGGCCACCGTGTGCCCGCCGTCGGCGGCGAGGAAGCCGTACGAGCGCATCCACGCGTCGGAGAAGATCTTGGACATGTAGCCGCGGCCCGAGTCCGGGAGCAGCACCACGATGACGGCCTTCGCGGCCGCCTCGGGGTCCTCCTCCTGCAGGCGCCGCGCGTAGCGCAGCGTGGCCTCGACGGCCATGCCGCACGAGCCACCCACGAGGAGGCCCTCCTCCCGGGCCAGACGGCGCGTCATGGCGAACGAGTCGGCGTCGGACACGTCGATGATCTCGTGCGGGACCTGCGGGTCGTACGCCCCCGGCCAGAAGTCCTCCCCCACGCCCTCGACGAGGTAGGGGCGACCGTCCCCGCCCGAGTACACCGAGCCCGCGGGGTCCGCGCCGATCACGTAGACCTCGCCGCCGTCCTTCGGTGCGCGGTCCTTCGAGACATCCCGCAGGTAGCGGCCCGTGCCGGAGATGGTGCCGCCCGTGCCGACGCCCGCGACGAAGTGCGTCACGCGGCCGTCCGTGTCGTCCCAGATCTCCGGGCCCGTCGACTCGTAGTGCGACGCGGGGCCGTTGAGGTTGTAGTACTGGTTGGGCTTCCACCCGCCGGGCGTCTCCGCGGCGAGGCGGTCGGAGACCGAGTAGTAGGAGTCCGGGTGGTCCGGCGCGACCGCCGTCGGCGTCACCACCACCTTCGCCCCGTACGCCTCGAGCACGTCCCGCTTGTCCTGCGAGACCTTGTCCGGGCACACGAAGATGCACTGGTAGCCCTTGCGCTGCGCCACCAGCGCGAGGCCCACGCCCGTGTTGCCGCTCGTGGGCTCCACGATGGTCCCACCGGGCTTCAGCTCGCCCGAGGCCTCGGCGGCCTCGATCATCTTCAGCGCGATGCGGTCCTTCACAGAGCCGCCCGGGTTGAGGTACTCGACCTTCGCGAGGATCGTCGCGCTCAGCCCCTCCGTGACAGAGGTGAGCTTGACGAGCGGGGTGCCGCCCACGAGCTCCGAGATGTGTTCTGCGTACCGCATGGGTGTCCTTTGCTGCCTAGAGCTCGGCCGACGCGAACTGAGTGAAGAACCAGAAGTAGAGAGCCAGGAGCGTCACCGCACCGACGAGAGACCAGGCCGTGATGACGAGCCGACGGCGCAACGACAGGGCCGGGCCCACGAAGCGACCCGCGACGGCGCCCATCGCGAACGTGGTGCCCAGGTAGATGCCGAGGAACACCGCGCCGACGCCGGCCGAGACGATCACGCCCGCCTCCGCGAAGCCGGGCGTCGTGGCGAGCCACGAGACGAGCGAGTAGCCGAGGAAGGCCCCCCACGCGCCGAAGAGGACGAACGCGACGACGCCGAAGATGATCGACGCGCGCGCGTGCGCGAGCCGGGACGTGCGGCGGTCCAGGTAGATCGCGAGCGGGATGCCGATGAGCGCCGTAAGCCCCACCGTGAGCAGCGCGAGCAGCAGGAACAGCATGAGCTGCACGAGGATCAGCCCGAGGATCGCCTCGGCGATGAGCATGACCGTGAGCGCCGCCCCGAGCCCGGCGACGAGCTGGGCGCGCGGCGAGGTGGGCTCGGCGTGCTGCGGGAACCCCCGGTAGTAGTGGTGGTCCGGGAGGTTGGTCGGGTTCGTCATCCGTTCAGTCGCGGAAGATCGCGATGAGGCGCAGGAACTCGACGTACAGCCACACGAGCGTCACGACGAGGCCGAACGCGCCCGTCCACGCGAACTTGCGGGGGGCGCCACCCTCGACGCCGCGCTTGATCGCGTCGAAGTCGACGATGAGCGCTGCCGAGGCGAGGCCGACGGCGACGAGACCGATGATCCAGCCGAGCGGGCCGTCACGCAGCGGACCGAAGCCGCTCTCCGAGGTCATGAAGAACGACAGGACGAAGTTGGTGATCGCGAAGAGGGCGTAACCGGCGATCGCGATGAACAGCCACCGCGTGAACTTGGGCGTCACGCGGACGCGGCCCGAACGGAACAGGAACAGGCACGCGGCGAAGGTCGTCACGGTCGCGAGGACCGCCTGGATCGCGACGCCAGGCAGGTCCATACCGTCCTCGATCATGTAGGACAGCCCGCCCAGGAACACGCCCTGGAACGCCGCGTACGCCATGATCAGCGCGGGGCTCGGCTCCTTCTTGAACGCGTTGACGAGGCCGAGGACCAGGCCGCCGATCATCCCGACCCAGAAGAGGCCCGGCGCGAACAGCCACGTCGCGGCACCCGTGACGACCACGAGGACGAGCATCCCAGCCGTGCGGACGATCACGTCGTCGTACGTCATCCGGCCCGTGTCACGCGTGGTCGCGGACGGCTGGGCGTACATCTGGTCGAGCGTCGCGGCGTCGACCGTGGCCTGGGCGGCCCCGACCCCACGGCCGTTGAACATCGGGTCGCGGTTGAAGACAGGGTTGCTCACGGCGGTCCTCTCGGTTCCGGGGCGGCGGCGCCGGGCGGGGAGCCGCCGAAGTGCTGGGAACACTCTACGTGGCCCGGGGCGGGTGATACTCGAGGCAGTCCCCCAAGATCGGAGCTCCACCGTGCGCGTCCCCGTCCCCGTCAGCATGCTCGACCTCGCCACCGTGGGGCCGGGTGAGTCGTTCACCGAAGCTCTCGCGACGTCCGTCGAGCTCGCTCAGGCGGCCGAGGAGGGCGGGTACGGGCGCGTCTGGTACGCCGAGCACCACAACATGCCGAGCATCGCGTCGTCGGCCACGGCCGTGCTGATCGCCCACGTGGCCGCGCACACGCGCACCATCCGGCTCGGCGCGGGCGGCATCATGCTGCCCAACCACGCCCCGCTCGTGATCGCCGAGCAGTTCGGCACGCTCGGGGCCCTGCACCCCGGGCGGATCGACCTCGGGCTCGGACGGGCGCCGGGCACGGACCAGACCACGATGCGCGCGCTGCGCCGCGACGTCACGGCTGCGGACACCTTCCCCGAGGACGTGCTCGAGCTGCAGGGATACCTCCGCGGTGCCTCTCGCGTGCGCGGCGTGAGCTCCTACCCGCGGCCCGCCGGCGAGGTCCCGCTGTTCATCCTCGGCTCGTCACTCTTCGGCGCGACGCTCGCCGCGCGGCTCGGCTTGCCGTACGCGTTCGCGTCGCACTTCGCGCCCGCCGCGCTCGAGCAGGCGTGCGCGCGCTACCGCGCCGAGTTCGAGCCTTCCGAGCAGCTCGCCGCGCCGTACCTCATCACCGCCATGAACGTGATCGCCGACGACGACGAGCAGCGGGCGGCCCGCCAGCTCGAGGCCGTCGCGCGCGCCCGGGTGGCCCTCGTGCTCCCGCCCGGGACCGAGTACACCGACGAGCAGGCCGACGAGATCCTCGCCTCGCCCCACGGGGAGCGGCTGCGCCAGATGATGTCCTGCCGCGCCGTCGGGACGGGCGAGCAGGCCGCCGCGCAGGTGGCCGCGTTCGCGGAGCGCACCGGGGCGGACGAGGTCATCGTGTCCCACCCCTCCACGGTCGCGGCGGACCGGCTGCGCTCCGTGCAGCTGCTGGGCGAGCACCTGCGCTGAACAGCGAGGGCCGGTAGGTGCCCCCGGCAGGGCTCGAACCTGCACTGTGCCGGGTTTAAGCCGGCTGCCTCTGCCAGTTGGGCTACGGGGGCGCGCCGCCCATCCTGCCAGCGGGTCAGCCCTGCGGGGGGCTCGTGGGCTTCGCGGGCACAGAAGCGGCGAGGAACTCGTGCCGCGGGTCCTGCATCACCGAACCGAGAGCGACCACCTCGCGGCGGAACAGCAGCGTGGCCGTCCAGCCCGCCATGATCTTGAGCTTGCGGTCGAGGGTGGGCATCGCGAACACGTGGTACGTGCGGTGCAGCACCCACGCGAGGAAGCCGCGCACCTTGAAGCGCCCGAGCATCTGGGCCACGCCCTTGTACGTGCCGAGCGACGCGACGGCGCCCACGTTCTTGTGCGAGTAGTCCCGCACGGGCGCGCTGCGCAGCACGCGCGAGAGGTTCTCGCCCAGGTGTGCGCCCTGACGGATCGCGTGCTGGGCGTTGGGCGGGCAGAAGGACCCGGGCTTGATCAGGTCCGGCACCGCGGCGCAGTCACCACCGGCGTAGGCGTCGGGGACGACGACGCCCTCCTCGGTGACCACCTGCAGCGCGGCGTTGGTGCGGACGCGCCCCTGGGGGTCGAGCGGGAGGTCCGACTTCGCGAGCACGGGGTTGGCCTTGACGCCCGCCGTCCACACGACCGTGTCGGACTCGAACGCAGTGCCGTCCGAGAGCTCGACGTGACCACCCACGCACGAGCTCAGGAACGTCGAGAGGTAGATCTCGATGCCGCGCTCGCGCAGCCGCTCGATCGTGTAGCCGCCCAGCTCCTCGGACACCTCGGGAAGCACGCGCGGCGAGCCCTCGACCAGCACGAAGCGCAGGTCCTCCGGGCGCATCCCCGGGTGGACGCGCACGGCGTAGCGGGCCATGTCCTCGACCTCACCGAGCGCCTCGATGCCGGCGAACCCGCCGCCCACGAACGTGAACGTCAGCAAGCGCTTGCGCAGCTCGGGGTCCCACGTCGACGCCGCGAGGTCGATGCGCCCCAGCACGTGGTTGCGCAGCGTGATGGCCTCCTCGACGTGCTTGAAGCCGATCCCCACCTCCGCGAGACCAGGGATCGGCAGCGTGCGCGCGACCGACCCGAGGCCCACGATCAGGTGGTCGTACGTGACCCAGTACGGCTCGCCCGCCACGGGCGTCACCTCGACGCGGCGCTCCGCGTGCCGGATCTCGGAGACCTTGCCCTGGAGGGTCGAGACGCCCTTGAGCGCCTTGTGGAACGGCGCCACCACGTACCGGGCGTCGATCGAGCCCGCCGCCGCCTCGGGGAGGAACGGCGCGTACGTCATGTAAGGACGGGGGTCGACGACGACGAGCGACGCCTCCCTGTGCGCGAGACGGCGCCGCAGCCGCTTGGCCGCGTACAGGCCGAGCGAGCCGCCGCCGAGGATGAGGATGCGCGGCGACTTGCGCGGGCGACCGGTCGCGGAGGACGTCAGCGCGTCCGTCTCGGCGATCTGATCGTGGGCAGCACGAACGTCGGGGTTCTTCGTCGGGGGCATGTTTCCACGCTACGCGCCGGGACAATTCTTGCCTAGAGGAGCCGCAGAAATCCGCCGATTCTGGACGGTGACGTCAGTCACGCCGACGACGACGCGCCCTCCCCGCCTCCGCTGAGACCGGCAGTCTCCGTTCTGGAAACTGCCGGTCTCACCGGGATCGGTCAGCCTTCCGTGGACGAGCCGGCCGAGGGTTCACCGTCGGAGCCTGGCGAGGCCTCGTCAACGAGGGCATCGGTGTCTGCTCCCCGACCGGGTTCGGCACCGTCGCCGGAGTCCGGGTCGTCTGGGGCGTCGGTCGCCACACCGTCGGAGTCGCCCGGGAGCTCGCCGTCGAGCACCTCGTCACTGGTCGCGGGGGCGCCGTCGTCGGCCCCCTGCCCGGCGACGTCCTCCTCCTCGCCCGTGGTGACCGCCGCCTCGAGGGGGATCGCCCGCTCGAACGGCCGGACCGGCGTGAAGAGCTTGCCCTCGCTCGCCGGGACCGCGACCCACCGCTCGGTCGCTTCGTCCCACGTGAGCCAGTTCCAGCGGCCCAGCTGCAGCGGGTAGGAGTTCCACACGGCCGTGCCGTACACGTCGAGCGGCGGGACGGCGTGCCACAGCTCCTCGCTGCCGCCCACGTAGAACTCGTCGTTCGCGAGCGGGACCGTGACGACGGGACGGCCGAGGTCGTCGAACAGCAAGAACTCCTCGATCGGGTTGCCCTGCGGGTCGAACGCGTGGAACGAGCGGACCTGCTCGCCGTCCATGAACACGCCCGGGCCCGACTCGGCGTACTCGACCTCCGGGTACGTGTCGTAGACGACCCGCTGCTCGGTGACCCAGTCGATCACCGGGAGCGCCACGAGCGCGGCGAGCACGCTCGCGCACAGCCCGACCCCGCTCCAGAGTCGTCCCGTGCCGATTCGCCCGCGTCCCCACTGCACGCTCAGCGTGAGCAGGACGAGTAACCACAGCCAGCGCGCGGCCGAGTCCGGGACGGGGCCCGCCCCGTACGCCTGGCCGATCATCGCGAGCACGTACGCGCGCAGCACCCACCACACGGGGCGCATCGTCAGGGCCAGCTCGCGGAAGCCCGGCCACCACGGCTGGGCCGCGAGACGGTCCTGCAGCTCGCGGCTCGCGTTGCGCTCGCGGGTCCGCAGGCTCGCGGCGAGTCCGTGGAGGCCGCGCAACTTCGTGTCCGACGGCGTCCCGCTGGGTAGCCCGGCCGCAGCGCGCAGCTCGGCGGCGTAGGCGGCGGGCGGGCCGAACCGGGCCTCGACCTGCTCGAGCGTGGGCATGGTCTCGGGGTCGGCGCCAGGCAGCTCGAGGATCGCCTCGACGAGGTCCGCCTCCATGCCCTCGGTCAGCTCGGTGACGTCGTCGGGCGCGAGGTCGGCGAGGTGCTCGCGCACGCGCCGGGCGTACTCGGTCACCGCGAGCATGGGCGCCAGGGTAGGGGTGGTCATCGCGCTGCCTCCTTGTCGAGCAGGCCGGTCAGGGTCGTGGAGAACTCGCGCCACTCCTTGCGCTGCACGGCCAGGGCGGCGCGCCCCTGGTCGTTGATGCCGTAGTACTTGCGGTGCGGGCCCTCGTCGCTCGGCACCACGTAGCTGGTGAGCGCGCCGGCCGAGTAGAGGCGGCGCAGCGTGCCGTACACCGACGCGTCACCCACCTCCTCGAGCCCCGCGGTGCGCAGCCGACGCACGACGTCGTAGCCGTAGCCGTCCTCGTCCGCGATCACGGCGAGCACGGCGGCGTCGAGCACCCCCTTGAGCAGCTGGGTGGTGTCCATGCGACTCCCCTCCGTGTCTTCGAGTCCCGCCACACTCCACGTGTCGCGGTCTTCTGGGTCGAGCGGTGTTTCACGTCTCACGGTACCGCGGGATCCGCAGTACCAGTGCATGAACAGTACCGCGCACCTCGCAACCCCTGAGCCCGACACGCCCATGCGCTCACTTCGGCACTCGCAACCCAGTTCGGCAGGTGCACGTGCCGAAGTCAGCTGGGAGTGCCGAAGTCAGCGAGGGGGTAGGGGGGGTCAGACGGCGGCGGAGAGGGCGATGCCATCGAGGATGTCGTGCTCGCTCGTGACGACCGTGCGGAGCTCTCCCCCGGCGGCCCCGACCTCGGCGCGCACGCGCTCGACGATGAGCGACCACACGAGCGCACCCGCACCGATCACGTCCACGCGACCCGGGTGCATGAACCCGAGCTCCCCACGCTGGGCCCGCGTCATCGCGGTGAGCTCGCTCGCCGCGGCGACCACGGCGTCGGCGTCGAGCACGGCCCCGTCGATGCGGGACGGCTCGTAGGAAGCCAGCCCGAGCGCGTGCGCCGTGACCGTGGTGACGGACCCGGCGAGCCCCACGAGGGTCGCCGCGCGCCCGAGCGGGACGTCGACGCTCGCGGCGTCGAGCGCGGCCCGCACGTCCGCGGAGGCGGCAGCGATCTGCTCGGCCGTGGGCGGGTCGCCCGCGAGGTGCCGCTCCGTGAGCCGCACACAGCCCACGTCCATCGAGCGCGCCGCGAGCACCGAGTCCGTGCCCAGCACGAGCTCGGAGGACCCGCCGCCGATGTCCACCACGAGGAACGGCCCGGGGTGCGCGCCACCGAGCACGCTCGTGGCACCCCGGAAGGACAGCTCGGCCTCCTCGACGCCCGTGACGACCTCGGGCTCGACGCCGAGGGCCGCGCGCACACCGTCGACGAAGTCCTGCCGGTTGGATGCGTCACGGGTGGCCGACGTCGCGACGAAGCGCACCCGCTCCGCCCCGAGCTCCCGCAGGATCTCGGCGTAGCGACCCGTCGCGTCGAGGGTCCGCGCGAGCGCCTCGGGAGCGAGCATGCCCGTGCGGTCCACCCCCTGCCCGAGCCGCACGATCTCCATGCGCCGGTCCAGGTCCGTGACGGTGCCCGCGACAGGATCGACGTCCGCCACGAGGAGCCGGATGGAGTTGGTCCCGCAGTCGATGGCAGCCACACGCGTCATGCGCACCAGGGTGCCACCTTGCGCGGCTCGCCCGGAACACGGCTCCGAGCGAACCGCCGTCGACCCTACGCCGTGGACACGGTGACCCACACGCGGGAGTGGTCGTCCGCTGCGAGCGCGAGCGACACGCCGAGCATCGTCGCCTCCCCCGCTCCCCGCCCCGCGACGGCACCGAGCGAGCACGCACCGCTCCCCTCGAGGTCACACTCGAACGACGTCACGAGGAACTCCTCGGCCAAGAGCTGCCGGGCCCAGTGCTCGACGAGGTCACGACCCTCGCCCGGTCCCTCGAGCTCCGTCTCCCAGCCGATGCAGCCGTCGGCGTCGGTGCCCGTGCACTCGGCGCCCGCGAGGGCACCGGGCAGCGCAGCGATCTCCTCCGCCGTGATCCGCACGTCGCCGAACCGGGCTTCGTCGAGGCCGGGCTCGGCGACGAGGAGCCGCTCCGTGCCGGCCGAGTCCCACTCGACCACGAGGGCCGTCCGGTCGAGCTCGAGCCCGTCACCGTCTGCGCCGAACATGAGAGGAGGCACGTAGTCCCACGCCGCGACCGTGAGCGAGCCACCGGGGACTTCCGTCACCACGGTGCACTGGGACTCGTGGCGCACCACGGACGCGAGCGTGGTCCCGAGGTCGATCCGCGCCTCGGTGCCGCACCGCGCTGCCTCGACCTCGTGCCCCATCTGCCGCAGCACGTCCGCGACGGCCTCGACCGCGACCTCGGGCGCGTCGGCGGACTGGGCGCAGCGGATCCCGTAGATCCCGCACGCGGCCTGCCACTCGGTGAGGGAAGCGGGCAGCGGCATCTGCCGCACGGCCACCGTGGTCGCGCGCACCTCGCGGCTCGAGATGAGCCCTCGCACGCCCTCGCTCGCCGTGAGCGCACCGCCCACCACGAGCAGCCCGACGACGGCGAGCACGCCCGGCCGTCGCCACCATGGCGGGACCGGTCCGCGCGCGGAGTACTCGCTGCGACGCTTCAGCAGGCGCACCGGTCGGCCCGCCACTGCGCGGCCACGAGCGCGAGGGCCTCGTCGCCGAGCGGGTTGACGCCCGGCCCGGCGGCGAGCGCGTGGCCGATCAGCGCGTGCAGGCACTTGACGCGGTCCGGCATGCCCCCGGCGGACACCCCGGCGATCTCCTCGACCTCACCCAGCTCCGCGCGGGCCGCGAGGTAGTGCTCGTGCGCGCGCGCGTAGGCCGCGGCGAGCTCGGGCTCCTCGGCGAGCCGCGCCGTCCACCGCTTCATGATCCCGCTCGCCTCGAGCGTGCTCGCGAGCGCGACGGGCGCCGGGTGGGTCAGGTAGAACGTGGTGGGGAACGGCGAGCCGTCCGGCAGTCGCGGCTGCGTCTTGACCACGAGCGGCCGCCCGCACACGCAGCGCGCCGCGATCTCGACCACGCCGCGCGCGGGCCGCCCGAGCTGGAGCTGCAGCTCGACGAGGTCGCGCTCGGTCACGGCGGGTCCGGTCGCGTAGGGTGCGGGGGCGTTGGTGTCCGACGGCGGGACGTCCGACGGCGGTCCCGCGGGCGGGTCTGCGTGGGTCATGACTCCCCCTCGGCGGTCGGGTCGGTCTCCTCGGCTTCCCCGGTCGCAGAGTCCTCGGTGGCCGAGGCGGCCTCGGTCCCGACGACCTCGCCGTCGGGCACGCCTCCCGCGATCTGGACGGACTCCCAGACGCTCGCGAACCACGGCTGGTCCGTCGCGGGCGTGAGGATGCCCGACGCCGGCGTCTCGGGCTCGACCGGCTCGTCCACGACCGTCGGGGTGGCCGACTCGGGGTCCACCACGCGGTACGCGACCTCTCCGGGCAGCACGTACGCGATCCGTTCGCGGGCCTGCGCGGCCACGAAGGCCGGGTCCTTCCAGCGCTTGCGCTCGGCCTTGAGGTCCGCGTCCTGCGTGCGTGCGTCCTCGACCTGGCGCTCAAGCGCGGCGACGTCAGCCCGCTGCGCGAGGAACGAGCGCACCGTGGGCACCACGAGGGAGAACGCGAAGCCGATCACCACGAGGAGCACGAGCGAGCGGATCGACAGCAAGCGCGCGGGCGGCTGGTGCGCCTCCTCGGTGCGGCGCGAGATCTGACCGGTGGTCGATCCCGTGGCGCTCGCACCCGTCGCGCGGCTCGCGGGCCGGGCCGCCGAGGCGCGCGGAGCCCCGGGCCGGCGTGACGCCGGGCGGCCGCTCGCGCGCGCGGCCCCGTTCCGGGGCGCCCCGGATCGAGGCGCGGCGGGACGACGTGGGGAAGACACCCTCCGATTGTGCCCCGTGCGGGCCGCGATCACTGGCACCTCCACTCGCACCGTCCGCGCCCGCGCGAGGCGGAGTCCCGAAGAGTTCGCGACGCATCCCGGGGCGAGGTCTTCGGCTCTCGGGCACAGACGCGCCGAGGGGCGGGGACCTCGGCGGGTCCCCGCCCCTCGGCGGTCAGGCGGTGCGCTGGCTCAGTGCGAGAAGCGCGGGAAGGCGCTCGCACCGGCGTAGCGGCCGGCGTCGTCGAGCTCCTCCTCGATGCGGAGCAGCTGGTTGTACTTGTTGACGCGCTCGCCACGGGCGGGGGCACCGGTCTTGATCTGGCCGGCGTTGGTGGCGACGGACAGGTCGGCGATCGTGGTGTCCTCGGTCTCGCCGGAACGGTGCGACGTCATGGTGGTGAACCCGTTGCGCTGGGCGAGGGTCACGGCGTCGAGCGTCTCGGTGAGCGTGCCGATCTGGTTGAGCTTCACGAGCAGCGAGTTGGCGGCCTTCGTCTCGATGCCGCGAGCGAGGCGCTCGGGGTTCGTCACGAAGAGGTCGTCACCGACGATCTGGACCTTGTCACCCACGGTGCGGACCAGCTCGGCCCACGAGTCCCACTCGTCCTCGCTCAGCGGGTCCTCGATGGACACGAGCGGGTAGTCGGCGACGAGCTTGGCGTAGTAGGCGATGATCTCGTCCGGCGAGATGGCCTTGCCCTCGAACTGGTAGGCGCCGTCGGAGAAGAACTCGGTGGCGGCCACGTCGAGCGCGAGCGCGATGTCCTTGCCCGGCGTGAAGCCTGCCTTCTCGATCGCGACGAGGATGAGGTCGAGAGCGGCACGGTTCG
>JAAYZM010000508.1 GCA_012514835.1 Actinomycetales bacterium | reverse complement strand
GGCCGGACACGGTGCGCTTCGTCGTCGTGACGCTCGTGGTGGTGGGGCACTTCGTGGAGTCCTTCGCGCAGCCCGGGGACGCCGTCGACGCGTTCTTGACGTCCACGTGGGCGCTGCGTGTCCCGCTCCTCGTGGTCACGGCCGGCTACTTCTCGAGCGCCGCGCTGCCCACCGAGAGGTCCGTGCGGCGGATGCTGCAGTCCGTGGTGCTGGTCTACGTGATCTTCGACGTCGCCCAGCGCGTGCAGATCCTCGCGCTCACGGGGGACCTCAACCGCGAGCTGGCCCGGCCCGTGTTCGGGATGTGGTTCCTCGCGTCGCTGGTCACGTGGCGCGTGCTGCTGCCGTACCTGGTGCGGGTGCGCTGGTTCGGGGCGATCGCCGTGCTCGCGTCGCTCGGCGTGGGCTTCGCGGGCGGGATCGGGTACGCGATGTCCTTGAGCCGCACCATCGTGTTCTTGCCGTTCTTCCTGCTGGGCTGGTGGGTGCGCGAGCGGGGGCTGCGCGCGCTGCTCGTGACGGCCCGCGTGCGGTGGGCGGCCGCCATGGTGCTCGCCGGTGGGCTCGCCGCCGGGGTGCTCGCGCGGGACGCCGTTTCGCTGCGGCTCTTGCGCGGCGCGCAGGCGTACGAGTACGCCGAGCGCCTCGAGATGCTCGGGTGGCGGGCCGCGTCGCTCGGCGTGGGCGCCGCGATGGTGCTCGCCGTGCTGTCCCTGGTCCCCCGCCGTCGTGTGCCGCTCGTGACGTGGCTGGGATCGGGGTCCATGTACTCCTACCTGCTGCACCAGCCCATCCACAGGCAGACGTTCCACGCGGGGCTCGCATCGCACGTCACCACGCCGGGCGGGGTCGTGCTGCTCGCCGTCGGCGCCGTGGCGCTGTCCGCCGCGCTCGCGTCCGCACCCGTGCGCGCGCTCACCCGGCCCCTGGTCCAGCCCCGCTGGGCGTGGTGGTGGCGTGACGCCGCCCCGTCTCGAGGGCGCGACGCCTCATGAGCCAGCCGCACCCGAGCAGCGCGTGGCTCGAGTCCCCCTTGCAGCTGTTGGGCGCGCTCGAGGCCTTCGCCGCGGGCCTCTTGGGCGAGCGCGCCGTGCTGAGCCCGCGCCGCGATACCCCAGGCATCGCCGCCGCGACGGGTGCGGCCCGCGCGCTGCACCTGCCCCCCGGCCTCACCGTGGCCGATCCCACCGAGGAGCTGCCCGCCCTCACCGACCGCCGCGCCGTGTGGGCCGCGGGCGACGTGCTGTCCGGGCGCGTCCAGTCCGCGCTGCTGCGCCCCTTGCGCGCCGAACGCCTCGTGCTGCTCGACGACGGCCTCGCGACCCTGCGCGCGCTCGAGCAGCTCGCCGCGCCGCGTCCCACCGCGCTCGTGCGCCCGCGCGGCCGCGTGGGCCCGCACCGCAGGGTGCTCGGGCTCGCCACGAGGGCACGCTTGCGGGGGCTCGCCCGCCAAGGGCGCCTCGACGTGTTCACCGTGCTGCCCGTGCCCGCCGCAACCCTCGACGGGCTCGCGAGCGCGGGGGTCCGCGTGGTGCGCAACGACTTCCGGTGGCTCGCCGGGCAGCACACCTCCACGCGCATCGGCACACGGACCGCCGTCGTCGGCTCCGCCCTGCCCGCCGACGGCCTGGTGCGCCCCGACGCCTACGTGCGCTGGCTCGAGCACCTCGCCGAGCACGAACCGCTCACGTACCTGCCCCACCGGCGCACCGACGCCGGGGTGCTCTCCCGCATCGAGACGCACCCCGGCATCAGGGTCGAGCGCGGCCTGCTGCCCGTCGAGGCGCGCCTGCTGCACCTGCGCCCCGAGCAGCGCGTGCTGAGCCTCCCCTCGACCGCCCTGGCCACGCTGCGGGTCCTGCTCGCGCGCACCGGCACCGAGGTGCGCGGCGTGCCCGTCCCCGTCTCGTGGTGGACGGACGCCGCCTCCGCGGACCTGCGCGCCCACCTGTCCACCGTGCTCACCGAGGAGGACCGCGCATGACCGTCGGATTGCGCAACACCGGGCTGCGCGTGCTCGCGCTCACCGACACCGACTCCTACCTCAAGTGGGGTGCCGCAACTCTCGACACCCTGCCCGCGGAGTGGCCCACCCGTGTGCTCGTGCTGCGCTCGCCCGCCGCCCCGACCCCGCCGCAGCGCGCCACCGCGCTCGCCGGGACGCGGTTCGCGGGTGCGGGTGCGGGTGACGTGACGCTATGGACGCTGGGCACCGCGCTCGACGAGTTCTCCCCCGACGTGCTGCTCGTGGCCACCACGGGGCCCGTGGCGGACCTCGTGGTGCGGCTCGCTCGGGGACGGTGGGGCCGACGACGGCGGGGGCGGGTGCCGTTGATCGTCACGGGACTGCCCGGGATGTCCATCCCCGCGACCGAGCTGGCCGTGCGGCTGCGCGCGGGGGCGGACCTGTTCGTCACCCACTCGGTGCGCGAGCGGCGGGACTTCGCAGCGCTCGCGGGTGGGCTCGGGCTCGGGATGCGGGTCGAGCTCGCGCGGTTGCCGTTCCTGCCGGGTGCCGGGGGCGGTGCGGTCGAGGAGGCTGGTGCGGTCGCTCCGCACGGGACGGCACCCGCGCCCTCGCCGTCGGACACGGCCTTCCTTGCCGCGGCGCACCCCGCCCCCGTGCGGCGCGTGCTGTT
>JAAYZM010000507.1 GCA_012514835.1 Actinomycetales bacterium | reverse complement strand
GTGCGGAAGATCCGCGGCGAGACCGTGACGACGCTCGTCGGCAACGGCAACGGCGGCCACATCGACCACGACGACCCGCTGCAGGCCGAGATCTACGGCATGGAGGGCGTGACGATCACGCCCGACGGCAAGACGATGTTCCTCGCCGATGGCGGGCGCGGGGAGGACGTCCCGTTCAACTTCATCCGCATCGTGAAGCTGTGAACGCCATGGCGCCGTCGGTGCTCGTATTCGCGCGGACCTGGTCGCTCGATGCCCTCGACACGGACATCGGGCAAGGCGATCGCGCGGCGCATGCGTCGGCTCGGCGCCGAGCTCGGCTCGCCGGCGACGTCGCGACCGCCGCGACGCTGTACCAGGCGCGCCACCAAGGTGATGCCGTGTTCGTGATCCAGGAGCGCGAGGTCGTACGCGTGGGCTGCGATGCGCACGACCTCGTCTCCGCACTCGACGCCGCGACCGCGTGCCTGGCCGAGCGCCGCACACGCGCGCCCCACGAGGCGGGCCACGCGGCGGCCGAGATGTGGTCTCCCGCGCAGCCACTCATCGACCCGAGGAGTCGTCCATGACCGAGAGATCGATCGTCGAGGCCGCGGCGCGCCTGCGGCGCCACGGCGAGCCCTACCTGGTCGCGAGTGTGGTCGCGACCCACGGCGAGCCCCTTCGCCGCGTCGGCGCGCGCATGCTGCTCACCCGGTTCCGCTGGGTCGCGGGCACCGTGTGCGGTGGCGTGCTCGAAGGAGATCTCTCGAACAGCGCGTGGCGGCGCACCCGGGACGCACCGGTCCTCGTCCGCTACGACGCGGCGTCGTCCGCGCTCGTCGATGACGAGGACATCCGCTCCGTGTTTGGCCTCGGCGGGGACGGCGTCGTCGAGGTGCTGCTCGAGCGCGGCGCGCTGCCGGGGCACATCGACGCGCTCGAGGTCGCGTCGCGCTGTCAGCGCACGCAGCGCCCCGCGGTGATCGCCACCGTGTTCCGGTCCGAGAGCCCGACCGTCCGGCCCGGCGCGCGGCTCGCGCAGCTCGCGGGCGGCGCGCTCGAGGAGGAGGCCGAGCCGCTCGACGCCCGGGTCCAGGTCGCGATCGCCGCCGATCTCGCGATCGCGCTCGAGACCGGCAGCTCGCGGCCCCGCGCGTACGTCACCCCTGACGGCGCGGTCGAGGCCCTGATCGAGTACATCACCCCGCCGCCGCGGCTGTTCCTGTTCGGCACCGGTCACGACGCCGTGCCCGTCGCCCAGCTCGCGCGCCAGCTCGGCTGGGAGGTGATCGTGTGCCCGGCGCACACGCGGTTCTCCACCCGCGAGCGGTTCGCGATGGCCGACGAGGTCCTGTCCGACACCCTCCGCGAGGTCGGCGCTCGGATCGAGGCGTCGTACCGGCCGCTCGCCGTGGTCATGAACCACGACGCGGCGTTCGATGCGCAGGTCCTCGCGCTGCTCCTGGCCACGCGCACCCAGCACATCGCCGCGCTCGCGCCGCGCTCGCGCGCGCTCGATCCCCGCGTCCACGTGATCGAGCACGGCGACGCACCGCCCGAGACCGCGCTCGCGATCCTCGCATCCGCGCGCGCCGCGCTCGAGCCTGCCGTCGCGCCGCGCGACCCCGCCCCTCGCCCGTCCCCGCGCACGCCCACCCCCACGCTCGCCGCCACGGTCGGTTGAGTCCGTGGAGGGCGCTCTCAGCGGACCCGTGCGCCGGCCATCCAGGCGACGAACGCGGACAGCACGGCGTGCACGTCATCGCCCTCGCTCGACTTCAGGCCGTAGGTCACGTGAGTGCCCTGCTCGGCTGGCGTGAACCGCGCGAAGCCCACGACCGCATCGCGCTTGCCAGCGCCCGCCTCCCAGCGCAC
>JAAYZM010000506.1 GCA_012514835.1 Actinomycetales bacterium | reverse complement strand
TGGGGCTACGACTACTTCGGGGGCACACGCACGGTGGACGTGCACGTGCGGCGTCTGCGCGCGAAGCTCGGCACCGAGCACGAGCAGCTCATCGGTACCGTGCGCAACGTGGGCTACCGTTTCGACCCACCCAAGGACCGCCGCGGCATCGAGCCCGCCCTTCCCGTCGAGGTGGTGACGGGCTCCCAGCCCACCCAGTGACTGTCGACTCTTCCCGCGTGCTCGTCGAGGGACCGTGGCGGCACGAGTTCGTGCCCGCGAACGGCTCGCGCTTCCACGTGGCCCTCGCCGGCCCGGACGACCGCGACACCCCGCTCGTGGTCCTGCTGCACGGCTTCCCCCAGTGCTGGTGGACGTGGCGGCACCAGATCCCCGCGCTCGACGCGGCCGGGTACCGGGTCGCCGCGATGGACCTGCGCGGCACGGGCGCCTCGGACAAGCCCCCGCTCGGGTACGACGCCGTGACGCTGTCCCGCGACGTGGCCGGCGTGATCCGCTCGCTCGGCAGCCAGCGCGCCGTCGTCGTCGGGCACGGCGTGGGCGGCGGTCTCGCGTGGACCCTTCCCGCCGTGGTGCCCGCCGTCGTCCGCGCCGTGGGCGCCGTCGCGGCGCCGCACCCGCTGCACGTGCGCTCGCGCCTGCACCGCTTCGTGCGCGGCGCCACCGCGCGCCACCTCGCGTACTTCCAGCTCCCGTACTTCCCCGAGCGCTCCCTGACGCGCCGCGACATGGTCGCGCGCCTCCTCGCCGAGTGGGGCGGGCCGGGGTTCGCCGACGACGACGAGATGGTGGGGCTGTACCGCGAGGCGGCCCGGGTGCCGTTCGCGGCCCACTCCCAGCTCGAGCAGCTGCGCTGGCTCGTGCGGTCCACCCCGCGCTTCGACGGGCGGCGCTACCTCGCGGCGCTGCGCGACGCCGCGCCGGTGCCGAGCCTGCAGATCCATGGCGAGCTGGATCCGTGCGTGCCCGTGGCGCACGCGCGGTCCGACGCCGGGCTCGTGGGCCCGGCCGCCCAGTTCGCGGTGGTCGAGGGTGCGGGGCACTTCGTGCCCGAGGAGGCGCCCGAGCAGGTCAACGCGCTGCTGCGGGACTGGCTCGCCGTCGTCAGCCCCGTGCCGGACCGGGCCTGACGAGCGCCGCGGCCTTCACGGGGTCCGTCTCGCCCTCGCCGTAGGAGGGGCACAGGTCCGCGACGGGGCACGCGCCGCACGCGGGGCGCCGCGAGTGGCACACCCTGCGCCCGTGGATCACGAGGCGGTGCGAGGCCATGGTCCACTCCTTGCGCTCGAGGAGGTCGCCGACGGCGTGCTCGACCTTGACCGGGTCCGTCTCCTCGGTCCACCCGAGCCGCCGGGCGAGCCGGCCCAGGTGCGTGTCGACCGTGATCCCGGGGACCCCGAACGCGTTGCCGAGCACCACGTTGGCCGTCTTGCGACCCACGCCGGGCAGCACCACGAGGTCCTCGAGCCGCCGTGGTACCTGCCCGCCGTGCCGCTCCTCGAGGATCCGGGCGAGGCCCTGGATCGAGCGGGTCTTGGCGCGGAAGAACCCCGTGGGGTGGATGATCGCCTCGACCTCTTCCGGGTCCGCGGCCGCGTAGGCCGCCGCGTCGGGAAACCGCGCGAACAGCTCGGGGGTCACCTGGTTGACGCGCACGTCGGTGCACTGCGCGGAGAGCACGGTCGCGACGAGCAGCTCGAGGGGCGTGGTGAAGTCCAGCTCGCAGCGCGCGTCCGGGTAGGCCTCGGCGAGCCGCCGGTTCACCGCACGGGCGCGGCGCACCAGGGCGAGCCGGCTGCGAGCCGGCGCGGGGCTCGACGCTCGGGGCACGCGAGCAGCGTACGCCGCTGGCCCGAACGGCGGCCCGTCACCCGAAAGGACCATCTGACGAGCCAAGTTCCCTGGTCTCCTCAAGCGCGAACCGTACGAGGCCGACATACTGGGAGTCACATGCGCAGGGCTTCACGGCCCTTTTCGGGGGAGATCACGAGGATGGTGGTGACGTACACGCATCCGGTGAGCGGCAGATCGCTGAGCGAGCTGCGCCGCGCCCGCCGTCTCTTGCGCGCCGAGCGGGCCCGGATCGTGCAGTGGCGACGCCTCGTGCGTGCCCGCCTCGACCTCGCGATCGCCGTCGCCGCCCAGCCTGACGCTCTCGGCCAGGACCCCGACGTCCTGCCCACCGGCACCGAGGCTGACCTGCCCATGCACGCCGAGCTCGTCGAGCACGTGCTCGGCGGCGGGCCGTCGATCGAGCTCGACCGGCTGCAGGCCCTGCGCGCCCTCGACCGGCAGCTCGCGCGCTACGAGCAGTCCGTCACCGAGGCCCTCGACGCCGCGACCACGGAGTTCATCCGCCGCGTGGCCTCCGACCCCACCGCGATGTTTCAAGGCCTCGACGCCGAAGACGCGCCCCCCTCGCCAGCCCCCAGGTAACCTCTCGGTGGCAGACTTGCCGCAGTGGCTCGAGGTGGATGGAGAACGTGGTGACCGAACCGGTGGTGCTTGAGGGGCCTCTCTTCTCCGCGCTGGACAAAGACGCCGCGGACGAGCTCATCGCGTCGATGACGGAGTCGCGCGTCGAGCGCGGCGTGACGATCTTCCGCGAGGGCGAGCCCGGTGACCGGCTCTTCGTGATCCGCACCGGCAAGATCAAGCTGGGGCAGACGTCGAGCGACGGCCGCGAGAACCTCCTGGCCGTGCTGGGCCCCGGGGAGATGTTCGGCGAGCTCTCGCTCTTCGACCCGGGCCCGCGCACCGCGACCGCGACCGTCGTCGCGGACGCGCATGTCTACGAGCTGGGTCACGCGCAGATCGTCACGTGGCTCGAGCAGCACCCCGGTGCCGCGCGCCACATGCTGCACGCCCTCGCCCGCCGCCTGCGCCGCACCAACGAGGCGCTCGGCGACCTCGTGTTCTCCGACGTGCCCGGCCGCGTCGCGAAGGCGCTGCTCGACCTCTCGCGCCGCTTCGGCATCGAGATCGCCGAGGGCGTCCGCGTCAACCACGACCTCACGCAAGAGGAGCTCGCCCAGCTCGTGGGCGCCTCGCGCGAGACGGTCAACAAGGCGCTCGCGGACTTCGTCTCGCGCGGCTGGATCCGCCTCGAGGGCCGGTCCGTGGTGCTGCTCGACGTCGAGCGCCTCACCTACCGCGCCCGCTGAGCCTCACGCGAGCTCGACCACGAGCTCGACCTCGACGGGGGCGTCGAGGGGAAGCACGGCGACGCCGACGGCGGACCGTGCGTGCCGTCCCGCGTCCCCGAGCACCTCACCGAGCAGCTCGCTCGCACCGTTGATCACGCCCGGCTGCCCCGTGAAGGACGGGTCGCTCGCCACGAAGCCCACGACCTTGACCACGCGCGCGACCTGGTCCAGGCCGCCCGCGACGGATGCCACGGCGGCGAGCGCGTTGAGGGCGCACGTGCGGGCCAGCTGGTAGGCCTCGGCCGGGCTCACGAGCCCCTCGCCCTCGCCCACCTTGCCGGTCGCGAGGAGCGCGCCGTCGGACATCGGCAGCTGGCCGGACGTGTAGACGTACTTGCCGCTGCGCACGGCCGGCACGTACGCGGCGACGGGCGCCGCCACCTCGGGCAGGCGCAGGCCGAGCTCGGCGAGCCGGGCCGCGACGCTCATGCCGACTCTCGCGGTCGCTTGAGGTAGGCGACGAGTCCCGAGTCGGGTCCCTGGATCACCTGGACGAGCTCCCAGCCGTCCTCGCCCCACTGGTCGAGGATCGCCTTCGTGGCGTGGATGATGAGCGGAACGGTTGCGTACTCCCACGTGGTGGCCATGCGTCCGAGCCTAGTCCGGCCCGCACCACGGTGGGAGGGGCTATGACGAAGGTCGCAGCATGCTCTCGGGGTTGGCCCCGTCCACGAGGAGCAGGTCGCGCCACGAGGTGACCTCGGGCCGGCGACGGCGCAATGCTCGGCGCTCGCGTTCGGTCAGCCCGCCCCACACCCCGAACTCGGTGCGCGAGTCGAGAGCGTCGGCGAGGCACTCGAGCCGGACGGGGCAGCCCTGGCAGACCGAGCGCACCTCGCGTTGCGCTGCCCCCTGGACGAACAACGAGTCAGGTTCGACCTCATGACATGCGGCGCGCGCCTGCCAGTGGACGTCTTCAACAAGTGCAGTCACAGATACATCCCCTCAGCAGAAGTCTCCGTTGACTCCTCTGCCCGGACCGTACCCCTCTCGTGGGTACTTTGGAAATCGACCAAACGTGCGAACGCTGCGCGCCGGGCCCCCACGATCCGTCGTCGGACCCTCCGGAACCGCGTAATCCTCACGGAACCCTCACGTCCGCCCCGGTGCCCGTGCGGGCCCCTCGCGTACCCTGGGTCGCATGCCTGCAGCAACTCGGCGTGGCCGCCAGGTCACCGCATTCCAAGCGATCGCGCTGTTCTTGTCGTTCCTCCTCGTCGCGGGGATCGGCGGTGTCGTCGCGGCGGGCCTCGTGGTGCCCGCTGTCGCCGGGACCAAGGCGCTCGCGGACACCGCCGAGGAGGTGTTCGACGACCTCCCCTCGGAGCTCGCCGAGCAGCCGCTCTCGCAGCGCTCGACGGTCTACGACCGCAAGGGCAAGGTCCTCGCGACGTTCTACAACGAGAACCGCATCATCGTGGGGCTCGACGACATCGCGGAGATCATGCGTCAAGCCGTGATCTCGGTCGAGGACAAGCGGTTCTACGAGCACGGGGGCGTCGACGCGACGTCGATCGTCGGCGCCGTCCTGAAGTCGGCCGCGACGGACGAGACCCGCGGCGCCTCGACCCTCACGCAGCAGTACGTGAAGAACGTGCTCATCGAGCGCTCCGCGCGCGAGGGCGACCTCGAGGGCATCGAGGCCGCGCGCACCGCCGAGGGCACCGAGGGCGTGGCCCGCAAGCTGCGCGAGATGAAGATGGCCATCGCGCTCGAGAAGAAGTACACGAAGGACCAGATCCTCGAGCGGTACCTCAACATCGCGCAGTTCGGTGTGGCCGTATACGGCATCGAGGCCGCCGCGCAGTACTACTTCGGCGTCCACGCCTCGGAGCTCGACTACATCCAGGCGGCCACGCTCGCCGGTGTCACGCAGAGCCCCACGGCGCACGACCCAGAGCGCAATCCCGAGTCCTCGGAGACGCGCCGCAACACCGTGCTCGCGCTGATGTACCAGGAGGGCTACATCACCGAGGCGGAGTTCGAGACGGGCAAGGCCACGCCGCTGGTCGACACCCTCGACATCCAGAAGACGCGCCTGGGCTGCACCTCGGCCGGCAAGTCCGCGTTCTTCTGCGACTACGTCACCAAGATCATCGCGAACGACCCGGTGTTCGGCGAGACGAAGAAGGAGCGCACGGACCG
>JAAYZM010000505.1 GCA_012514835.1 Actinomycetales bacterium | reverse complement strand
GGCCTACGAGCAGTGCCTCACCGACGAGGCGCTCGACCGGGAGACCTACCCCGATGTGGACTGGGGGTGCGAGCTGAACCTCGTGGCACCTGTCCTCTCCGACTACCTCGGGGAGCAGACCTTCGTGAGCACCGGGCTCGAGCTGATCGATGGCGTGACGCTCGGGATCCTGCTGCTCGTCCTCTTCGCGTCCGTGAGCTTTGTCGCGGCGGAGTTCTCCACGGGGGCGATCGGCACGTGGCTCACGTTCGAGCCCCGACGGGTGCGCGTCTACGCCTCGAAGCTCGGTGCGGCAGTGCTCGGGGCCAGTGCGCTCGGGCTCGTCGGGTACGTCATCACCGTCACGAGCGTCTACCTGCCCTTCGCCGTGCGTGGCACCACGGGAGAGGTCACGGCCCAGACGTGGGCGGGCGTCGCTGCGGGGCTCGGCCGCTTCGTGATCGCCAGTGCGCTCGTCGCGACCCTGTCCGTGGCTCTCGCGTTCCTGCTGCGCCACCTCGCGGCGGCGATCGGCGTCGCGATCGGCTGGCTCGCTTTCGAGCAGCTCGCCGCGCTCGCCTATCCGCACGCGCAGAGGTGGGTCGTGATGACCAACCTCTCTGCGCTGCGGGAAGGAGGGACGTCCTACTACCTCGACGTGTGCACTTTCGACGAGGTGCTCGCGCGCCGGGTGTGCGAGTGGACGGAGTTCCCCGTCTCGGCCTTGCAGGGCGGGCTCGTGCTCGGGGCGATCGTCTCTGCGCTCACCGTTGTGGCCCTCCTGGTGTTCCGGCGTCGGGACGTGACCTGACGGTTCCGCGGCGCGACACCAGGTCCGTTCGAGGCATGAGATGGTGAACCAAGGAGTGAGACGCGACGGTCCGAGGGTGACAAAGGAACCTACGGAGGCGTAGTGTGCCGACCGTGCAGCAGAACCTCGTCGTAGTACTTCCCGGGCGCGCCAGGTAGGCATCCCCGCCGGTTCACCTGCGCGCGCACCCCTCGTCAGCCCTAGGGCCGAGGGGTTTTCGTCTTTCTGACCGCAGTTCCGCAGCACTCGCACCACGGCTTCACCCCAGCAGCACCCCGCACCGACGCCAGGGAGTTTCAGATGGATCAGGGCACCACCCCACCCGCACCGCGCGCGATCCCCACGCCGCGCGGGGCGACCCCGCAGCCGCCCGCGACGCACTCCGTCGTGCCGGTCGAGGTCACGGGCGCCGAGTCGATCGTCCGGTCGCTCGAAGAGGTCGGTGTCGAGGTCGTGTTCGGGATCCCCGGTGGGGCGATCCTTCCCACCTATGACCCGCTCATGGACTCCACGCGCCTGCGCCACATCCTGGTGCGACACGAGCAGGGCGGCGGGCACGCGGCCGAGGGCTACGCGTCGGCGACGGGCAAGGTCGGCGTGTGCATGGCCACGTCCGGCCCCGGTGCCACCAACCTCGTCACGCCCATCGCGGACGCCAACATGGACTCCGTGCCGCTCGTCGCGATCACGGGACAGGTCGCGGCTGCATCGATCGGCACGGACGCCTTCCAGGAGGCGGACATCCTGGGCATCACGATGCCCATCACGAAGCACAACTACCTCGTGACGGACCCGGACGAGATCCCGCGCGTCATCGCCGAGGCCTTCCACATCGCCGCGTCCGGACGTCCCGGCCCCGTGCTCGTCGACATCGCGAAGTCCGCGATGCAGACCAGGACCACGTTCTCGTGGCCGCACGAGATCTCGCTGCCCGGCTACCACCCCGTGACCAAGCCGCACTCGAAGCAGATCCGCGAGGCGGCCCGCCTCCTCGCGACGGCCCGCCGTCCGGTGCTCTACGTGGGCGGTGGTGCGGTGCGCGCCCGCGCGGCGGCCGAGCTGCGCCGGCTCGCCGACCTGTCCGGCGCCCCCGTCGTCACGACCCTCATGGCTCGGGGCGTCCTGCCCGACTCCCACCCCCAGCACCTTGGCATGCCGGGCATGCACGGCTCCGTGCCCGCGGTCCTCTCGCTGCAGAAGGCGGACCTCATCGTCGCGCTCGGTGCGCGCTTCGACGACCGCGTGACGGGCAAGCTCTCGACCTTCGCCCCGCACGCGACGATCGTCCACGCGGACATCGACCCCGCGGAGATCGGCAAGAACCGCGTCGCGGACGTGCCGATCGTGGGCGACCTGCGCGACGTCATCACCGACCTGGTCCCCGCGCTCGAGAAGGAGCACGCCCAGCACGGCAAGCCCGACCTCGAGGCGTGGTGGCACCAGGTCGACGACTGGCGCCTCACCTACCCCCTCGGCTACACGGAGACGGAGGACGGGCTCCTCGCCCCCCAGCACGTCATCCAGCGCATCGGTGAGCTCACCGGCCCCGAGGCGATCTACGCCGCTGGCGTGGGCCAGCACCAGATGTGGGCGGCGCAGTTCATCCGCTTCGAGCGGTCCAACGCGTGGCTCAACTCCGGCGGGCTCGGCACCATGGGCTACTCCGTCCCCGCGGCGATGGGCGCCAAGGTCGGCGAGCCGGACCGCGTCGTGTGGTCCATCGACGGCGACGGCTGCTTCCAGATGACCAACCAAGAGCTCGCGACGTGCGCGATCAACGACATCCCCATCAAGGTGGCCGTCGTCAACAACTCCTCGCTCGGCATGGTGCGCCAGTGGCAGACCCTCTTCTACGAGTCGCGCTACTCCAACACCGACCTGCACACGGGCCACGGCACGAAGCGCATCCCTGACTTCGTGAAGATGGCCGACGCCTACGGCTGCGTCGGTCTGCGCGCAGAGAGCCCCGCGGAGGTCGACGACGTCATCAAGAAGGCCCTCGAGATCGACGACCAGCCCGTCGTCATCGACTTCACGGTGTCCCGCGACGCGATGGTGTGGCCCATGGTCGCCGCCGGCGTGAGCAACGACGAGGTGCAGTACGCGCGCGGCATCTCGCCCACGTGGGACCGGGAGGACTGATGCGACGCGTCGGTCTGATCGGCGGGACCACCTGGACCTCGACCGCGCAGTACTACCGGCTCCTCAACGAAGGGGTCGCCGCGCGGCTCGGTGGGCAGCACTCGGCAGACCTCGTGCTGCGCTCGGTCGAGTTCGACGAGGTCGCGGCGCTGCAGCGTGCGGGGGACTGGGCCGAGCTCGGTCGCCGGTACCGCGCCGAGGGAGAGCTGCTCGCGCGCGCCGGGGCCGAGGTGGTCGGCATCCTCGCCAACACGATGCACCTCGTGTACGACGACGTCGTCGCGGGTGCTGGCGTCCCCGTCGTGCACGTCGTCGACGAGGTGGCCACGCGCGCGAACGAGCTCGGCGTCACGCGGCTCGGGCTGCTCGGCACCGGCTACACGATGTCCTCGGACCTCTACCCGCGGCGCCTCGAGGGAACCGGTGTCTCGACGTTCGTCCCGGGGGACGACGACGCCGCCGAGGTCCACCGGATCATCTACGAAGAGCTCGCGCACGACCGCGTCCTCGAGTCCTCGCGGGCGAGGCTGCGGTCGATCGTCGAGCGCCTCGTCGAGCGCGGCGCACAAGCGATCGTCCTGGGCTGCACCGAGCTGCCCATGATCCTGTCCGACGGCGACGCCGAGGTCCCGATGCTCGACACGACGGCGCTCCACGTGGGCGCGCTCCTCGACGCGGCGATCTCGCCGCAGTCCTCAACCCTGGAAGAAGGTGCAGCATGAGCAGGCACACGCTGTCCGTGCTCGTGGAGAACAAGCCCGGCGTGCTCGCACGTGTCGCGGGCCTGTTCTCCCGGCGCGCGTTCAACATCCACTCCCTCGCGGTGGGGCCCACGGAGCACGACGACATTTCGCGCATCACCGTCGTCGTCGACGTCGACGCCCTCCCGCTCGAGCAGGTGACCAAGCAGCTCAACAAGCTCGTCAACGTCATCAAGATCGTCGAGCTCGAGGAGAAGGCCTCCGTCCAGCGCGAGCTGCTGCTCGTCAAGGTGCGCGCCGACGCGACGCAGCGCTCGGGCGTCCTCGAGGTCGTCAACCTGTTCCGCGCCCACGTGGTCGACGTCGTGCCCGACGCCGTGACCATCGAGGTCACGGGCGGCCCCGAGAAGCTCTCGGCCCTGCTCGTCGCGCTCGAGCCCTACGGCATCCGCGAGATCGTCCAGTCCGGCACCGTGGCGATCGGCCGCGGCGCCCGTTCCATCACCGACCGGGCACTGGAACGCGTCAGCCGCTCGGCCTGACGTGCGGCAGACTCGACCCCGGCAACCCTGACCCAGCACACCAGCACCATCCACGAACTGAGGAGCTCCACCGTGGCAGAGATGTTCTACGACGACGACGCCGACCTGTCGGTCATCCAGGGCAAGAAGGTGGCCGTCATCGGCTACGGCTCGCAGGGTCACGCCCACGCGCTCAACCTGCGCGACTCCGGCGTCGACGTCCGCGTCGGCCTGCGCGAGGGCTCCGCCTCGCGTGCCAAGGCCGAGAACGAGGGCCTGCGCGTCCTCGCCGTCGCCGACGCCGTCAAGGAGGCTGACGTCGTCGTCATCCTCGCCCCCGACCAGTTCCAGCGGCACATCTACCGCGACGAGATCGCCCCCAACCTCAACGAGGGTGCCGCGCTCGTCTTCGGGCACGGCTTCAACATCCGCTTCGGCTACATCGCCCCCGAGGCCGGCCACGACGTCCTCATGGTCGCCCCCAAGGGTCCCGGCCACCTCGTGCGCCGCGAGTACGCGGACGGCCGCGGCGTGCCCGTGATCGTCGCCGTCGAGCAGGACGCCTCCGGTGCCGCGTGGGCCCTCGCGCTCTCGTACGCCAAGGGGATCGGCGGCCTGCGCGCCGGCGGTATCAAGACGACCTTCACCGAGGAGACCGAGACCGACCTCTTCGGCGAGCAGGCCGTCCTCTGCGGTGGCATGTCGCACCTCGTGCAGGCGGGCTTCGAGACCCTCACCGAGGCGGGC
>JAAYZM010000072.1 GCA_012514835.1 Actinomycetales bacterium | reverse complement strand
GGTCTACGGGACCGCGGGTGCGGTGGCGATGTTGACCCTCATGCCTCGCCGTCGTCTTCCCGTCCTGACCTACCTCGGCACGGGGTCCATGTACATCTACGTCATCCACGCGCTCCTGGTCGACGGCACCGGGTTCCGAGAGACCGCGTGGTACCACGGCATCGACACGGTCCCCGAGATGCTGGGACTGATGGGGCTCGCCGTGGTCGGTGCGCTCGCGCTCGGGAGCCCGCCCGTGCGCTGGGTGGCGCGGTGGCTCATCCAGCCCCGGTACTCGTGGCCGTTCCGTGACGAGGTGCCCGAGACGCCGCCGCTCGGCAAGGTACGGGCCTAGCGGTACGCCGCGGCCTGCATCCCGTAGAGCTCCGCGTACAGCCCGCCCGCCGCGATGAGCTCGGCGTGGCTGCCCGACTCGCTGATGCGGCCGTCCGCCACGACCAGGATGAGGTCCGCCATGCGCACCGTGGAGAACCGGTGCGACACGAGCACGGTCACCGCGCCCGTGCGCTGCGCGACGCGCTTCGCGGAGGCCGCGTAGCGCTCGAAGAGCTCGTGCTCGGCCTGGGCGTCGAGGGCCGACGTCGGTTCGTCGAGCACCAGCAGGAGGGGCTCGGTGCGCATCATGGCGCGTCCGAGGGCGAGCTTCTGCCACTGCCCGCCCGAGAGCTCGGTGCCGTCCGCGTTCTGCTTGCCGAGCTGGGTGTCGAGGCCCGCGTCGAGCCGGTCGAGAAGGTCGTCGCCGCGCGCGCGGTGCAGCGCGTCGCGCACCGCGGAATCGTCCCCGATCCGGGGCAGGTCGCCGAGGCCGATCGTCTCGCGTGCGAGGAACTCGAACCGTGCGAAGTCCTGGAAGCCCGCGGCGATGCGCTCGCGCCACGCCTCGAGGGGGAAGCGCCGCACGTCCGTCCCGTCGAGCTCGATCACGCCCTCGCTCGCTTCGTAGAACCGGCACAACAGCTTGACGAGCGTGGACTTGCCCGCGCCGTTCTCGCCCACGATCGCGACGGTCCGTCCCGCGGGCAGGTGCAGGTCCACCCCGCCGAGCACGACGCGTTCGGTGCCGGGGTAGGCGAAGTCGACGCCGCGCAGCGTGATGCCCTCGCGGATCGTGGCGGGGAGCTCGCGGTCCGGGGCGGGGCGTTCTGCGAGCACGAGCTCGCGCACCCACTGCAGGTTGCCGAGCGTGCGGGCGATGCGCTGCAGCCCCACGAGCAGCGTCACGGCGGCGGTGGCCTGCTGGTTGACCTGGGCCGCGAGGGAGATGACGAGGACCACGTCGCCCACCGTGCCGCGTCCGGCCACGACGGAGCGCACCACGAGGAGCGTCGCCGCGATGTACGCGACGGCGAACACGAGCTGACCGCTCACCTGGAGCAGCGCGGAGCGGCGCTCGCCTGCCACGAGGATGTCCGTGGCCTGCCCCCACGTGGCACGCTGCCGCTCGCGCAGCTCGCCGCCGAGGCCGCACGCGCGGACCTCCTTCGCGGGGCCCGCGTCCGTGGCGAGGCGCACGAGGTGGCGCAGCCTGCGGGTGTGCGGGGCGGCCGCCTCGCGCGCGTCACCCATGAGCGCCTCCGCCTTGCGCCCGAGCAGGAGCGAGGGGATCGCGAAGGCCGGCAGGAGGAGCAGCACGGGGTCGAGCGTCGCGAGGAGGGTCGCGGTGATCGAGACGCCGACGGCGAGCCCGACGGCGGAGAAGAGGATCTCCATGCTGGTCCAACCGGCCCAGTCGAGCTCTTGGCGCAGCACGCGCAAGCGGTCCGCGTAGTCGGGCCGCTCGTGGTGCTCGAGCCCCGCGGAGCCGTTCGCGAGGTCGATGAGGTCGCGCTCGACGGCGAGCTGGACGCGTTCGCCCAGCTCGAAGTAGAAGACGTGCGCGAAGTGTCCCGCCGTGAGGGCGAGCACGGCGAGGACCGCGACCGCGACGGCGGCCCACCCGGCGCGCACGCCGTCGCCGGCCACCGCCGCGTCGGTGAGGATCGCGAGCGCGGGCGCGGCGAGGGGCATCGCGGCGCACTGGGCGAGCATGAGCACGAGGCTGATCACGAACCGCTTCGGGTCGGTGCGCCACGCGATCGCGGCGAGGGTCAGGACGCCTCGGACGGTCTTGGTCACTCGGTCACCTCCGCGAGCTCGACGAGGGCGTCGGGGTCCTCGAACTCGGCGAGCGTGTCGCCCTCCGCGTCGAGTCCCTGCGCGAACCGCTCCGCCTGGAGCGTGAAGAGCCGCGCGTAGTGCCCGGGCGTGGCCATGAGCTCGGCGTGCGAGCCTTGCTCGACCACCTTCCCGGACTCGATCACCACGATGTGGTCCGCGCGCCTCACCGAGGAGAACCGGTGCGAGATGAGCAACGACGTCACACCGCGCGTCAGCTCGACGAAGCGGTCGAAGAACGCGACCTCGGCGCGCACGTCGAGCGCGGAGGTGGGCTCGTCGAGCACGAGGATGCGTGCGCCGTGCGCCACGGCGTACAGCGACCGCGCGATCGCGACGCGCTGCCACTGGCCGCCTGACAGGTCGATGCCGCCCGCGTAGGCCCGGGCGAGCGGGGTGTCCAGGCCCGCGGGCAGGTCCTCGAAGACCTCGGCGATCCCGGCCCGGCGTGCCGCGTCCCAGATCGCGGCCTCGTCGCGCGGGGCGTGGACCGCACCGAGAGCGATGTTGTCCGCGGCGGACAGCTCGAAGCGCACGAAGTCCTGGAAGATCACGCTCACCTGGCGGCGCCAGTCGGTCGCGTCGAGGTCTGCCACGTTCACGCCGTCGGCCAGGACCGCCCCGCCCGTGGGTTCGTAGAGCCGCGTGAGGAGCTTGACGAGCGTCGTCTTGCCCGCGCCGTTGACGCCCACCACGGCGGTCGAGCGGCCCGCCGGGATCTCGAGCTCGAGTCCGTCGAGCACCACGTGCTCCGTGCCCGGGTACCGGAACGACAGGTCCTTGAGGTGGAGCGTGCTGCTCGGCAGCGCGGTGACGTCGACGTCGGTCCGGGCGGGGCGAGCCGAAGCACGCTCGGCGTCGGCGTACTCCTCGATCCGCTCGCGCAGCTTGCCGAGCGCCTCGACCGCGCGCATCCCGAACTGCGAGCCCGTGTCCGCCTCGGGGTAGTAGCCGCCGAGCGCGATCGCCGCCGTCGTCGCCTGGAGCGCGAGGGCGAGCGCCGTGAGGGAGATCGCGCCCGCCGCGGCGGCGCGCGCGGTGTCGATGACCACCGCGGCCGCGACGAGGGTGCCGACGGCGGTGTAGCCGAGGTAGGGGTAGAAGTAGATGCGCCTGCGCGTCGCGGCGACGGGGCCGAACACCTTCCAGTGGGTGTCCGTGTAGCGGCTCGCGAGCCAGTCGTTGATGCCGAACACGCGGGTCTCCTTGGCCGCGACGTCACCCATCGCGAGCTCGCGAAGGTAGTCGTAGCTGCGCGACGCTGGCATGACGGCGCGCCACACGCGCGAGTACTTGCGCAAGCCCCCGCGGTTGCCGTACCGGAAGAGCATCGTCGCGGCGAGGATGACGGGACCGGCCCACCACGAGCTCGCGACGGAGAGCAGCGTGCAGAACGCGACGAGCGAGGAGTAGCGCGCCACGAGGGCGAGCATCCCGCCCGCGGCCTGCCCGGGGGTGTGCCAGTCGCTGTCGAACTGCCGCGCGGTCTCGGCGAGCTCGTCGAGCACCGTCGCGTCCTCGAGGGGTGCGATCGACGTGGTGGTGGCCGTGAGCTCGAGCACCTGGTCGCGCAGGTGGCCGTCGACGCGTCGGCGCAGCGCCGCGTTGAGCGCGACGAGGGCGGGGGCCAGGGCCTGAGAGGCGAGGAACGCGAGGGCGGCGAGCACGAAGGCGAGCACGAGCGAGTCCCATGCGGTCGAGCCGAGACCGCCCGCGACGGCGGCGGGGACGCGTCCGATCACCACGGAGGTCGCGACGACGAACGCGACTGGAAGCGCTCCCGCAACGAGGTTCGCCGCGACGATCCCGGCGATGATGCCGCGTCCCGCGACGGGGAGCAGCCGGAGGATCCCCACGCGCGGTCGCCCCGCGGAGTCCACCCACGCCGTCCAGGTGCCTCGAAGTCGTTCCACGACCGCGAGCCTAGGACCGCCCACCCACACCGACCGAGGAATTTTCTACGAGCGCAGGCTCCAGCGCCACGCGTCCGCGCCGGGCCGCCACGAGTCCGGTCCGCGCAGCAGGTGGGCGGGGTTGGCCCAGCGGTGCGCACCCGCCGTGACCTCGTCCTCGAGCTCCGGGGTGGCGGCGACGAGTCCCGCGACGAGGGCCGCGAGCTCGACCTCGTCGGGCGCGCCGCGCACGATCCGCACGGCGGGGGGCCGGGCCTCGCTCACAGCGGGATGTTCCCGTGCTTCTTGGGGGGCAGGCTTGCGCGCTTCGTGCGCAGCACGCGCAAGGCCCGCACGATCTGGGAACGGGTCTGCGACGGTTCGATGACGGCGTCGACGTACCCGCGCTCGGCCGCGAGCCACGGGCCCACGATCTCCTCCTCGTACTCCGCGACGAGGCGTGCACGCTCGCTCTCGACGTCGCCCCCGGCCGCCTCGACGGCAGCGAGCGCCCGGCGCTGGAGGATGTTCACGGCGCCGCCCGAGCCCATGACGGCCACCTGGGCCGTGGGCCACGCGAGGGTGACGTCCGCGCCGAGCTGCTTGGAGCCCATGACGATGTAGGCGCCGCCGTACGCCTTGCGCGTCACGACCGTGACGAGGGGCACCGTCGCCTCGGCGTACGCGTAGATGAGCTTCGCGCCGCGGCGGATGATCCCGTTCCACTCCTGGTCCGTGCCGGGCAGGAACCCGGGCACGTCCACGAACGTCAGCACGGGGATGTTGAACGCGTCGCACGTGCGCACGAAGCGTGCGGCCTTCTCTGCCGCGTTGATGTCGAGCGTCCCCGCCATCTGGAGCGGCTGGTTCGCGACGATCCCCACGGGGTGGCCCTCGACGTGCCCGAAGCCGATCAGCACGTTGGGCGCGAAGAGCGCCTGGACCTCGAAGAGCGCGCCGTCGTCGAGCACGTGCTCCACCACGGTGCGCATGTCGTAGGGCTGGTTGTCCGAGTCAGGGACGATCGAGTCGAGCTCGAGGTCCGCGTCCGTGACGTCGAGCTCGACCTCGTCGTGCGGGAACGCGGGCGCCTCGGAGAGGTTGTTGCTCGGCAGGAACGCGAGGAGCTCGCGGACCCAGTCGATCGCGTCGTCCTCGTCCGTGGCGAGGTAGTGCGCCACGCCCGAGCGGGTGTTGTGCGTGGTCGCGCCCCCGAGCTCCTCGAAGCCGACGTCCTCGCCCGTGACCGCGCGGATCACGTCGGGGCCCGTGATGAACATGTTCGAGGTCTGGTCCGCCATGACCACGAAGTCGGTGAGGGCGGGGGAGTAGACGGCACCGCCCGCGCTCGGGCCCAGGATCAGGGAGATCTGCGGGATCACGCCCGACGCCGCGACGTTGCGCCGGAAGATCTCCGCGAACTGGGTCAGGGCCGCGACGCCCTCCTGGATGCGCGCCCCGCCGCCGTCGAGGATCCCCACGAGGGGCATGCCCGTGCGGAGCGCGAGGTCCATCGCCTTGGTGATCTTCTGGCCGTGCGCCTCGCCGAGCGAGCCGCCGAACACCGTGAAGTCCTGGGAGTACACGGCGACGGGCCGGCCGTCGATCGTGCCGTGCCCCACGATGACCCCGTCGCCCGCAGGCTTCTTCGCCGCCATGCCGAACGCCGTGGCGCGGTGTGCCACGAACGCGTCGAGCTCCGTGAAGCTGCCCGGGTCGAGGAGCTGTTCCACGCGCTCGCGCGCGGACTTCTTCTTGCGGGCGTGCTGGCGCTCGCGCGCTGCGGCGTCGGCGTCCGTGGTCGCGGCGGCGAGGCGCCCGCGCAGGTCCTCGAGCTTGGCAGCGGCGGTGGGGGAGGGGGAGTCGGTAGGGCTCACCCTCGTGAGCCTAGACGTCGAGCCGCCGCGCGGTGTTGTGCGCAGCGCACGAGGTTCAACGGTCTGTGCTGTTCAGTGACGCCGCGCTGTACGGGGCGCCCGCGTGCGCGAGGATGGCCGTATGAGCGATGAACGTCCTGCCCTCGAGGTGCCTGGCCTGCACGAGCGCCTCGGTACCGACGTCGTGCCCCGGCTCGAGGTGGTCGAGCGTGCGGGCTCGACGAGCTCGGAGCTCGCGGCAGCGGCGAGCGCGGACCCGTCCGCGTGGCCGGACTTCTCCGTGTACGTCGCGGATCACCAGGCGCAGGGGCGCGGTCGGTCCGGGCGCGGCTGGTCCACGCCGCCGGGCGTCGCGCTCACCGCGAGCTTCCTGCTCCGGCCCGGGGTCCCGCCGTCGTCGTTCGGCTGGGTGGGTCTGCTCGGTGCCCTCGCCGTGGTGCGCGCCGTGGGCGCGTTCGGTCTCGTGGCCCGCGCGAAGTGGCCCAACGACGTGCTCGTCGAGGCGCCGGTGGGTGCGGACGAGGTGGACGGCTGGGGGCGGGGTCGCAAGGTCGCGGGGATCCTCGGGGAGGTCGTGGGGGACGCCGTCGTGCTCGGCATCGGCGTCAACGTGCTGCAGGAGCCCGACGAGCTGCCCGTGCCGTGGGCGGGCTCGCTCGCGACGCTCGGCGCCACGCTGGGCGAGCATGCGCGCGAGGACCTGCTCGTGGTGCTGACCCACCAGCTGTGGCACCTCGACGAGCGGTGGCGGGTCGCGGGCGGGGACGCGGCCGCGGCGGGGCTCGTCGAGGAGTACGCGGCCGTCTCCGCGACGCTCGGGCGGGCGGTGGCCGTGGAGCGTCCCGGGGGCGAGGTGGTCGCGGGGGTCGCGGAAGGGGTGGCCGACGACGGCGGGCTCCTGGTGCGCCGTGTCGACGGGGAGCGCGAGGTGGTCCGGGCGGGTGACGTGCACCACCTGCGGCTGCCCTCCGTCTAGCCTGGGGCTGTGCCCATCGACGAGCCGGTCGCGGAGTCGACCATGTCCGAGCTGGACGAGGTCCTGCTCGGTGGCTCGCGTGTCTACTCCGAGCGGGATCTCGCGCAGCGCAGCGGCGTGCCGCTCGAGCACGTGCACGACTTCTGGCGCACGCTGGGCCTGCCCGTCGCGGACCCGGACGCCCGGCAGTACACGGGCGCCGACGTCGACGCGGTCCACCGGCTCGCGGAGCTCACGGGGATCGACGGGCTCGACTGGCGCACGGTGGCCTCGCTCACGCGCGCCACGGGGCACAGCGCGGACCGGCTCGCGCTGTGGCACGTCGAGGCGCTCGTGGAGGACTTCGCGGCGCGCTACGAGCTCGACGACATCTCGGCGCGGCTCGTGGTGCTCGATCACCTCACCGAGCTCGCGCCGGTGCTCGAGGCGCAGCTCGTGCACGCGTGGCGGCGTCAGCTCGCCGCGGTCGCGGGGCGGATCGGCGCGGAGTTCGCGGAGGCGCACGCGCCCGACCAGATGGACCGCTACGCCCTCCCGCTCGCCCGCGCCGTGGGCTTCGCGGACATGGTCTCCTTCACGCGACTGACCGCGTCGATGGACTACACCGAGCTCGCCGGGTTCGTGCAGCGCTTCGAGAACGCCGCCCGGGACGTGGTCACGGCCGAGGGTGGGCGCGTCGTCAAGACGATCGGGGACGCCGTGCTGTTCGTGGCCGACGACGCCCGCGCGGGAGCCCGCATCGCGACGGGACTCGCCGCCGGTGGGGCGCTCGGGGGCTCGTCCCCCGTCGAGGTGCGCGTGAGCGTCGTGTGGGGGCGCGTGCTGTCGCGGTTCGGGGACGTGTTCGGCCCCGACGTGAACCTTGCCGCGCGGCTCTCCGCGGTGGCCGAGCCGGGGAGCGTGCTGACGGACCCGGACACGGCCGAGCTGCTCGCCGTCGAGCCGGACCTCGCGGTCTCCGAGCTCGCCGCGACGGACCTCGTGGGCTTCGGGAGCGTGACTCCCTTCCGGGTGACGCGGGTCTAGCCCACCTCGACGGGCTCGACGAGCCCGGGGTGGTTCTCGGAGACCCGCCCCACGGCGGGTCCCACGGGCGTCGCGACGAGCGGCGGCGGTTCGACCGCGAGGATCGCGAGGGCGTCCGCGACCGACGTCTCGGGGGCGAGCCACGCGTCCCACGTCTCGGGCGGCAGGATCACGGTCTGACGGTCGTGGATCGCGGCGAGCTCGCCCACCGCGTCGCGCGTGATGATCGTGGCGGTGGTGAGCCACCGTGCCGGGTCGTCCTCCGCCTTGCTCGGGTCCTTCCAGAACTCGTACAGCGCGGCGAGCGCGAGCACGCCGTGGTCGGGCGCGTGGATGAGGTGCGGGAGCTTGCCTCCCGACTCGCGAGCCTGCCACTCGTAGTAGCCCTCGACGGGCACGATCCCGCGCCGGGACGCGAGCGCCCGCTTGAACGAGGCCTTCTCCGCGACCGTCTCGGAGCGCGCGTTGAACATCTTCGACCCGATCGACGGGTCCTTCGCCCACGAGGGGACGAGCCCCCAGCGGGCGACGCGGAGCTGGCGGGTCAGCGCGCCCTGCGAGCCGTCCTCGAGCCGCTCGGGCCGCTCGACCACGAGGCGCAGCGGCTGGGTGGGGGCGACGTTCCACGACGGCGGCAGCTCGAGCGCGTCCTCGTCGACGTACGCGAGCGCGAACGCGTCCGCGAGGTCCTGGGCCTGCCGGAAGGAAGCGAATCGTCCGCACATGCCCCCAGCGTGCCACCCGCCACCGACACCGGACCGTCGAAACGATTCGCGCGCCCTGCCGCGCGCGTGACACCATCTGCAGGTGAGTGATCCCCAGGTCCCCGTGCGGGTGCGCCCCCAGTTCGTCGCCCTCGTCGGGCTCGTCGCGTCCGTGCCGGCCATCACGACCGACATGTTCTTGCCGCAGCTGCCCCAGATCGCCGCGGAGCTCGACACGACCACGTGGGCCGTCCAGCTCACGGTGACGATGATGCTCGTGGGCGGGGCCATCGGCCAGCTCGTCAACGGCCCGCTCTCGGACACCCTCGGCCGGCGCAAGCCCGTGCTGTGGGGCCTCGCGATCCACATCGCGCTCTCCCTCGCGTGCGCCGCAGCGGACTCGATCGGCACACTCATCGCCCTGCGCACGGCGCAGGGCTTCTTCAACGCGGCTGCCTCCGTGGTCGCGCTCGCCGTGATCCGGGACCGGTTCTCCGGGCCGACGGCGTCCCGCTTGCTGTCCCGCCTCGTCCTCGTGATCGGCGTGGCCCCGCTCTTCGCGCCCACCGTCGGCACGTGGGTGGGCGGGATCGGCGGCTGGCGCGGGGTGTTCGTCGCGCTCGCGGTCTTCGGCGCGGTGGTCTGGTTCGGCGTGTGGCGGTTCCTGCGCGAGTCGCTGCCCGTCGAGCGACGCCGCGCGGCGGGGGTCAAGGTCGCCGCCTCGGGGTACTGGCAGCTCGTGCGAGACAGGCACTTCGTGGCCTACGCCGTGGTGCCGGGCCTGAGCTTCGGGGTCACGATGAGCTACGTGGTCGGCTCGCCCTTCGTGCTCCAGACCGAGTACGGCATGAGCGAGGGACAGTTCGCCATCACGTTCGCCGTCGTCGGCCTCGGGCTCGTGATCGCGTCCCAGGTCAATGCCGCGCTCGTGAAGCACTTCGCGCCCCAGTCCATCCTCCGCGTGGCCTCGCTCGCCCTCGTCGTCGCGACGGGAAGCCTCTTCCTGAGCGTCGTCACGGGGTGGGGCGGCCTCGCGTCGTTCCTCGTCGCGCTGTGGTTCTCCACGGCGATCGTGTTCATGCTCTACCCGAACGCGACCGCCCTCGCGCTCGAGCCGTACGGCTCGATGGCCGGGACCGCTGCGGCCTTCCTCGGCGCCACCTCGGCGATGCTCGCGGGCCTCATCAGCCCGCTCGTGGGCATCCTCGGCGGGGACCGCTACGCGATGGCCTACGTCATGGCCGGCGCCGCGCTCGCGGCCGTGCTCGTGCTCCTCGCGGGGACGCCCGTGTTCCGCCGCGGCGGGTTCGCGCCGCCCGAGATCGTGCTCGAGAAGGTCGACTAGACCAGGGCCGCGAGCCGCGCGATCGCCTCGTGCAGCACGGGCTCGCGCTTGACGAACGTGAACCGCACGTAGGGGCGCATCGCCTCGTCAGCCGCGCTCCCGGGGCGGGTGAAGGCCCCGACCGGCACGCCCACCACCCCGGCCAGCCCCGGCAGCGCCCGGCACAGCGCCGCGCCGTCGGGCAGGGAGTGCCGCTCGAGGTGCGCGCTCGCGTCCGCGAGCACGAAGTACGTGCCACGGGGGCGGACGACGGCGAACCCCGCGGCCTCGAGCCCTTCGCACAGCAGGTCACGGCGCGTGGCGAGGGACTCCGCGAGCTCGGCGACCCACGCGCGCACCCCTTCGTCCGTGAGCGCGAACGCGACGGCGGGCTGGAACGGGGCGCCGGACGTGTACGTGAGGAACTGCTTGACGGTGCGGATCGCGTCGACGATCGGCGCCGGTCCGTGCAGCCAGCCCACCTTCCAGCCCGTGAAGGAGAAGGTCTTCCCGGCCGAGGAGATCGTCACGGTCCGCTCCGCCATCCCCGGCAGCGTCGCGACCGGCACGTGGGTGGCGCCATCGAACGTGAGGTGCTCGTACACCTCGTCCGTGACGACCACGGCGTCGTGCTCACGCGCGAGCGCCGCGACGAGCTCGAGCTCCGCGCGCTCGAGGACGGCGCCCGTGGGGTTGTGCGGGGTGTTGAGGAGCACGATGCGGGTTCGTGCGCTGAATGCCGCGCGCAGGGCGTCCTCGTCGAGCCGGAAACCGTCCGGCGTCGCGCGCAGGGGAGCGGTCGTGTGCGTCGCTCCCACCATCGCGATCACGGCCGCGTACGAGTCGTAGTACGGCTCGAGGGTCAGGACCTCGTCCCCGGGACCGGCGAGAGCGAGCACCGTCGCCGCGATCGCCTCCGTGGCCCCCGTCGTCACGAGCACCTGCGAGCCGGGGTCCACCTCGAGCCCGTAGTGCCTGCGCTGGTGAGACGCCACGGCCTCGCGCAGTGCGGGGATGCCGTCACCGGGTGCGTACTGGTTGGCCCCCGCACGCAGCGCCTCGACGGCGGCCTCGCGCACGGACTCGGGGCCGTCCACGTCGGGGAAGCCCTGACCCAGGTTGACGGCTCCCGTGCGTCCAGCGAGCGCCGTCATCTCGGCGAAGATCGTGGACCGCAATGTGCCGCCGACGCGGTCGAGCAGTCCCGCCGCCCTCGCGACGTCGCGCCACCGTCCGTGCTCGCTCACGGGCGCAAGGCTACCTAGAGGCCGAGGCCACCGATGAGTCCGCCGACGGCGAGCACCACGATCGACACGCACGCGGCGACGACCCACCACGAGATCCTGTGGTGGGCGGGATCCTGCTCCACGCCGCGGTGCGCCATACCGAAGAGATCGGCCAGCGAGCCCCGGATGATGAGGTTCCGCGGGTGAAATTCACCCCAGGGCGGACCTGGACCTCTCGATCGTGGAGCGCAGCGTGGCGATCTGGGCCGCGAGCGCCTCGAGCGTCGCCTTCGCCGGGCCGGGGGCGGAGCTCGCGGCGTCGGTCAGCGACTTCTCGGCGTCGGCGAGCTTCGTGTCGGCCTCGTCGAGCTTCTTCTTCGCGTCCGCGGCCTTGCCGTCGCTCGCGTCCTTCGCGGCCTCGAGGGCGTCCCCGGCGGCCGAGATCGCCTCCTCGGCCTGTCTCGTCACCTGGGACACCGTGTCGAGCTGCTCGGAGACCTGGGAGCAGCCCGCCAGGGCGAGGAGGGCGACGAGCAACGGCACGAGGACTCGGCGCACGAGCATTCCTCCGCGGGGTGGTCGAGGTCCGGCTCAGTAGTCCGGGTTAGCGTAGAAGACTACGCGAGACTTCGGACGCTCCCTGATGTACACGCCACGCTTGTTGCCGAACCCGCCGGCCTTCGACGTGTTGCCCTCGAGCGTGACGAGGGTGTTCTTCTTCACCTTGAGGATGAGGCCCATGTGCGAGGGGTCCTTGCCGTCGCCGCCGTAGCGGTAGTCGTAGAACGCGAGCGTGCCGAGCTTCGGCTTGTGCTTGCGGCTCGACGGCTTGAAGATCGTGACGTCGTCGTCCTTCTTGATGTCCCGCACGAGCTGCCACAGGCGCGCGCGCTTGGGCAGCAGGTCCGAGCGACCCGCGGCGGCGACCACCCAGGACTGGAACGCCGAGCACCACGGGCTGTTCACGGAGTCGGTCCACCGGTTGTACTTCGAGTTGCGGAAGCTCGGCTCGGCGTACCCGACCTGCGAGCGCGCCACGGCCACGACCATCGAGACCCTGCTGTTGCCCGTCTGGCCGTACGCGCGCGACTTCGACTTCTTCGAGTAGAGCGCCCCGCCGGAGAAGCGCTGGAGGCAGCCACCCTCCATGAGCCCGCAGCGCGCGTCGCCGAGCGGGACGCCGTACTTGCCGCGCGGCCCGCCAGCCTTCTCGTAAGCCGTGCGGATCTTGCCCGTCACGAGCCACGTGCGTACCCGAGCTCCCTGCGTCACCTCGACGAGGAGCCCGCGGGTGTGCTCGCGGTACCGGATGGTGTCGATCGAGGAGATGCCGAGGCCACGGCGTGAGCTCTTCGACAGGCGCTTGACCTTGCTCTTCTCGGCACCGATCCGCGAGCCGAGGGTCCGCTCGCGGTCGTCGAGCGTGCGCTCGCCCACGGTGCGGTCGACGCGGATCTCGTCGCTGCGGGCGGACCCGACGCGGGCGCTGTAGAGCGTGTCGTTGCTCGGGCTCAGCCAGATCGCGAACCGTCCGCTCGAGGTCGTGCGTGCGGTCGCGACCCTCCCGGACTTCCCGTTCTTGAGGTCCTCGCGGTACAGCTTGACCGTGGTGCGCTTGACGGCCTTGCCGTTCTTCGTGACCTTGCCGGTGAGGCGCACGGCCTCACGGTGGCGGAACTCGTGCCAGCTCACGTCGAGGTCGATCTCGATGCCCTCGGCCGCGGCCGCGGTCTGGCTGGCCACGGGGACGGGCGCGAGGATCATGGTGAGCGCGGCGAAGGCGGCGACCAGGAAGCGGGTGATGGTGGGTCGGCTCTCGATCATCGCTCAGTACTCCGGATACCAGTAGTAGAGCGGGAACGACGCAGCGCGGTTCTTCTCGTAGACACCCCGCCCGTTCCCCGTCGCAGGGTTGCTGGTGTTTCCTTCTATCGTCACGATTCGCGAAGAGTTGACCTTCAGGACGATCCCGATGTGCGTCGGCTTGGTCACGCCGTCGTTCGTCAGGTCGTAGAACGCGAGGGCGCCGACCTTCGGTTTCGAGCCGAACCGTGAGGCGTGGTTCTCCTTGAGGTCCGCGACGAGGTGGCGCAAGCGCTTGTGCTTCGGGATGAGGTCCCCGTTGCCCGACGCCGCCGAGAGCCACGACATGAATGCCGAGCACCACGGCTGCCCCTCGGAGCTGATCCAGGAGTTGTACTTGGAGTGGTTGAAGGTCTTCTGCGCGTAGCCCACCTGGGAGCGGGCGGCGGCGAGCACCTCGGTCTTGCGACCCTTGCCGTAGACGACGGCACCCTTGGTGTTCTTGTTGTCGTAGATGGCCCCGCCCGCGAAGCGCTGGACGCAGCCGGACTCGAGGAGGCCGCACTTCGGGTCCGTCAGCGGGCGACCGAGCTTGCCCGACGGCCCGCCGGCACGCAGGTACGCGGTGCGGATGTCACCCGTGACGAGCCACGTGCGCGTCGAGCTCGGCTTGGCGACCTCGACCAGCATCATCTTCGAGTAGTTCCGGTAGCGGACCTTCGTCGAGCTCCTCGAGCTCACGGTGCGCACCTTGCCCTTCGCCTTGCCGAGCCGCTTGCCGATCGAGGCGGCGCGGTCGGCAAGGGTGCGGTCGGACTTCACGACGCGCACGGTGCGGCTCGGGCTGACGTCGGCGCGCAAGGCCTTCGTGCTCGCCACGCGGGCCCGGTAGGTAGTCGTCTTCGTCACGCGCTGGCGGTACGTGAAGGTGCCGTTCTTGCGCGTCTTGAGGGTAGCGGCGCGGCGCCACGCGGACCCGGCGCGCGACTGGCGGTCGAGGTAGACCTTCGCGCCCGCGACGGCCTTGCCCTTCGAGGTCACCCTGCCCTTGAACCACACGAGCTCACCCTTGCGCAGGGACGAGTGGCTCACGCTCACGGAGGCGGTCGAGCGGTCCTTCGCGGAGGCGGGGACGGGGACGACGGCGAGCAGCAGGACGACTGCTGCGAGGAGCGCCTGTCGGAGCGTCTGGCGTGCGAAGGTCATGCTCCAGGCTCGGCATAGATCCGCGGGCGCGCAACTGGCGCGCCCCTGACCAGGCACGATGTCCCTGGTCATCGTGCGAGCACGAGTCCGCTGATCTTCACGGGCTTGCCCTGGTCGAGCGTGGTGATCTTGACCGTGCCGCTCGCCGCCTTGGGCAGGTTGACCCGGACGCGACGGGTGGGCGCGAAGCGCGACTGCGCGAGGCTCACCCGGGCGATGAGCTTGCTGCCCACGTGGACCGAGACGCGTCCGTAGCCGGGGCCCGAGGGGCCGATGATCCAGATCGAGCGGACGTCGCGCGCCTTGGAGACCTTGATCCGCGCGCCCTTGGTCGAGGAGGTGTACGCGAAGTTGCGGTAGTAGCTGCCGTCGCGCTCCTTCTTCCACTTCGCCTTCGAGCTTGCGCCGGGGGCCTTCGCGCGCACGAGCCGCTTGGTGGGCAGGGGGCGCGTCGTGGTGGGGAACACGGACACGGGACCGGCGGCGCCCTCGGCGTTGATGGCGCGGACACCGACGGTCCACGTCGAGCCCTCGCCCATCGTGAGGGTGTAGCGCAGGTCCGTGGTGGTCTTCTTGACCTTCCAGTCGGGGCTCACGGGAGCCATGACCTTGCGGTGCGGGGCCCGGCGAGCGACCACCTGGTACTTCACGGCGCCCTCGACGGCCTTCCACTTGTACACGGACGTGGCCGAGACGCGGATCGGCGCCTGGCTCGCCGTGAGAGGGACGAGCGTGGGCGCGGGCAGTGCCGTCGCGGGGTAGCCGTACAGGGCGTGGGCCGCGTCGACGGCGGTGATCACCCGGGTGCGGATGTCCGGCAGGAGGTCGTGAAGGTTGGTGCCCGGGCACGCCGTGATGTTGGTGTCGCGGTGACCGCGGATCACGGGCAGGGGGTCGGTCCACTCGCCCGGCTTCCACCGGGTCCCGCTCCCCGTCGAGCCGCCTGTGAGCAGCCGGACGGTGCCGCCCGGGTCCAGGTTCCACTTGTGGGCCTGCCACGCGAGGACGTCCACGATCGACTGGACCATCGCCTCCGGCGGGGTCTTGAGGGCCTTCGTGTTGTTCGAGTCCTTCTTCTCCGGGTGGAAGTGGCCGATCGCGGAGACACCGATCGTGCTCGTGTTGTAACCGCCCGCCTGGGCCCCCACGACGAGCTCGGACAGCGAGCCGCGGCGCCCCTCGTACACGGTTCCGAAGCGGTCCACGAGGAACTGGTAGCCGATGTCCGGCCAGCCCAGCCCGAGGTGGTAGCTCTGGATCGAGCGGAGGATGGCGGGCGCTCAGTCCTGCGCGTAGGTGTTCGATCCCGCGGTGTGGTGCACGTACATCGCCTTGAGCGTCTTCGACCGCGACGCGTTGCGCGTCTTCTTCTCGTTCGCGCCCCAGTCGGAGCGCGTGACGATCGCGGGCATGAGCTCGTCGCCCGTGGCCGCTTGCGGTGCGACGCCCGCCCGGGTGGACCTCGCGGGGTCCGCGCTCGGCTCGACGAGGTCGATCCGCAGGCCCGTGGGCACCCGGCCGCTCGCGGTCTCGACGCGCGCCTGGACGCCGTCCGCGTCGGGGGCGATGACGGGTTCGCTGCCCATGCGTACGCCGGACTCGTCGGACTCGACCGTGCCCACCTCGTACCACTCGGACCACTGACCGCCCTCGCGGACCCGCAGCGCGACCGACGTGACGAGGTCCTTCGCGTCGGGCTCCCAGCTCACCGCCGCGAGCGTGAACTCGTCCGTCGCGAGCTCGGGGCTCATCGCGGCGAGCTGCCCGTCGGTGTGCTCGTGCTCGGTGCTGGTGCGCTCGTGCTGGAGAGTGGGAGAGCTCGCGACGGCGGAACGGTCCACCCCGGACAGGTCGATCGACCAGACGTGGCCGTCGTCGGGCACGGACGCGTCGCGTGCCGCAGGCAGCGCGAGCGAGCCACCCCCGCCCAGGGCGAGGACGACGGCGAGTGATGCGGCGGTGGCGGAACCCATGGAAACCGACGGTAGCAAGCCAGTGTGAACACGCTCGTGAGCGGCGCGGGGTGTCGCGTGGCGGGTGAAGGCGACGCGCCCCGTCCCAGGGTGTGTGGGACGGGGCGCGCCTTTCGCGGGCAGCGGGCGGCGGTCAGCCAGCGACCACCTGCTCCAGGGGCCTCGACGGCACAGCGTCGGAGGGAAGCGCCGATCGAGAGGCGCTCTGCCCGCGGCGGCCTCGCACGTCATCGACGGACGTGCCGTAGTAGGCCGCGGTCATGATGTCCTTCATGTCGTCGCGCATCGGCATGCGCGGGTTGGCGGGGGCGCACTGGTCCTCGTACGCACCCATGGCCAGCTCGTCGAGCCGGGCCACGAACTCGGTCTCGTCCACGCCCTGGGCCTGGAACGACGCGGGGATGCCGACGGCGGCGCGCAGCTCCTCGACGGCCTTCGCGTAGGACTCGACGCCCTCGGCCGGCGTCGCGGCCGGGAGCCCGAGGGTCTGGGCGATCTTCTGGAACCGCTCGGGCGCCACGTAGTGCTCGTACTTGGGCCAGCTCGTGAGCTTCGTGGGGACCTGGCCGTTGTAGCGGATCACGTGGGGGAGCAGGGTCGCGTTGGTGCGCCCGTGCACGAGGTTGAACGTCGAGCCCACCACGTGGGCCATCGCGTGCACGATCCCGAGGAAGGCGTTGCCGAACGCCATTCCGGCGATGGTCCCCGCGTTGTGCATCGTCTCGCGCGCGGCGATCGTGGCCGGGTCGGCCGGGTCGCCGTTCACCGACGTGGCGAGGTTGTCGAAGATCAACGAGATCGAGTGCAGCGCGAGGCCGTCCGTGAAGTCGTTCGCGTACACCGACACGAACGCCTCGGTCGCGTGGGTCAGGGCGTCGAAGCCCGAGTCCGCCGCGAGCGACGCGGGCATCTGGCCCGTCAGCACGGGGTCGATGATCGCGACGGTCGGGGTGAGCGCGTAGTCCGCGAGCGGGTACTTCTTGCCCGACTCAGTGTCCGTGATGACCGCGAAAGGTGTGACCTCGGCCCCGGTGCCCGACGTCGTCGGGATGCACACGAGCTTCGCGAGCTCGCCCAGCACGGGGAACGTGAAGGCCCGCTTGCGCACGTCGAAGAACTTCTGCTTGAGGTCGGAGAACACGACCTCGGGGTGCTCGTAGAGCAGCCACATGACCTTCGCGGCGTCCATGGGCGAGCCGCCGCCCAGCGCGATGATCGTGTCGGGGCGGAACGCGCGCATGAGCTCCGCGCCGTGCGTGACGGTCGCGACCGAGGGCTCGGGCTCGATGTCGTCGATGATCTGGAGCGCGATCTTCGACCCGCGCCGCCCGAGGACGTCGAGGACGCGGTCCACGAAGCCCAGGCGGGTCATCGTGGAGTCCGTGACGATCGTGACGCGCGAGACCCCGGCCATGTCGGCGAGGTACCGGATCGCGTTCGGCTCGAAGTACGTCTTGGCCGGGACCTTGAACCACTGCAAGTTGTTGTTCCTCCGTCCGATCCGCTTGATGTTGACCAGGTTGACGGCGGAGACGTTGTTGGACACCGAGTTGGCACCGTACGAGCCGCAGCCGAGGGTGAGCGACGGGATGAAGGCGTTGTAGATGTCGCCGATCCCGCCGAGGGAGGACGGCGCGTTCTCGATGATGCGCACCGCCTTGACGCGCGAGCCGAAGCGCTCGACGAGCGCGCGGTCCTGCGTGTGGATGGCCGCCGAGTGACCGAGGCCGTCGAACTCGACCATCTGCTCCGCGAGCGAGATGCCCTCCTCCGTGGTGCCCGCACGCAGCACGGCGAGCACGGGGCACAGCTTCTCCCGGGTCAAGGGCTCGTGCGGTCCCACGCCGGAGACCTCCGCGAGGATGATCGAGGTGTCCGCCGGGACGCTGAAGCCAGCCTGCTCGGCGATCCACGCGGGGGACTTGCCCACCACGGACGCGTTGAGCTTCGCGAGCGAGCACGAGGTGCCCTCGGCCTTGACCCCGAAGATGAACTCCTCGAGCATCGCCTTCTCCTCGGGCGTGGCCCGGTAGGCGTGCAGCACGTCGAACTCGGCCATCGCCGTGTCGTAGATCGCGTCGTCGAGGATCACGGCCTGCTCCGAGGCGCACACCATGCCGTTGTCGAACGCCTTGGACAGGACGATGTCGTTCACGGCGCGCTTGAGCTTGGCCGACTTCTCGACGTACGCGGGGACGTTGCCCGCGCCGACGCCGAGCGCGGGCTTGCCGCACGAGTACGCGGCCTTCACCATCGCGTTGCCACCCGTCGCGAGGATGAGCGCGACGCCGGGGTGGTTCATGAGGGTGTTCGTGGCCGTGATCGACGGGTGGGCGACCCACTGGACGCAGTGCTCGGGCGCGCCCGCGGCGACGGCCGCGTCCCGCACCACGCGCGCCGCCTCGACCGAGGACGCTTGGGCCCCCGGGTGGAAGGCGAAGACGATCGGGTTGCGCGTCTTGAGGGCGATGAGGGCCTTGAAGATCGTGGTCGACGTCGGGTTCGTCACGGGGGTCACGCCGCAGACGACGCCCACCGGCTCCGCGATCTCCGTGATGCCCGTGAGCTCGTCGTGCGCGATGACGCCCACCGAGCGCAGCTTCGCGATCGAGTGCGTGACGTGCTCGCACGCGAAGATGTTCTTCACGGCCTTGTCCTCGAAGACCCCGCGCCCCGTCTCGGTCACGGCGAGCTCGGCGAGCTCACCGTGCCGGTCGAGGGCGGCGACGGCGGCCTTGCGGACGATCCGGTCGATCTGGGCCTGGTCGTAGCTCGCGTACGCGCGCAGCGCCTTGTCGGCCTGCTCGACGAGCGTGTCGATCTCGCTTGTCACGTCGACCGCGACGGTCGTGGCTGAGCTGACGTGGGTGGGCTCGACGACGGGGAGCACTGGCGACTGGGGAGTCTTGCGGGACATGGTGACCTCCGATGGTGGGTCCGGCTGGGTCGGACCCCCTTGTCCTCACCGAAGACACTAGGTGCGGCCTCGTCCCCTCTCGCATGACATTGGTCCCGCCAGTAGCGTGGTCGCGAGGTCCGACGGCGGGCCCGTGGCGAAGGAGCCGGACATGGCTGACTACACGCTCATCACCGGGGCAGCCCGGTCCGCCCGGCGGCTGTGGGGCGTGTCGTTGCTGCGCGGCGCGGTGGCCGTCGTCGTCGGCGCCTTCCTCCTGCTCGACGCCGAGGCGACCTTCCGGGTGCTCGTGTGGCTGCTCGGCGCGCTCCTCGTGGTGGACGGGATCGTCGCGGCCGTCGGCGCGCTGCGCACCAGCCGCGAGGAGGCCGGAGCCGCGCGCGGCTGGTGGATCCTGCTCGGCGTGCTCTCCGTCGCGGCGGGCGTGGTGGTCATGGTGTGGCCAGGGCTCACCGTCGCGTTGTTCGTGTGGGTCGTCGCGGTCTGGGCGCTCGTGGCGGGGGTCGTGGGCACCGTCGCGGCACTGCGGGCGCGCTCGCGCCAGGATCCGGGGTGGGACTGGCGGCTCGCCATCGCGCTCATCACCCTCGCGCTCGGCGTCGTCGTCGTGACCCGGACGGACGCGCTCGCCGAGACGCTCGCGCTCATCGTGGCCCTCTACCTGCTCGCGAGCGGGATCGTCCAGCTCGTCGCCGCGCTCTCCGCCCGTGATCGCGCGAAGGCCCTCGCGGCAGTGCGCTGAGGAGTATTCGTACTTCGCAGACAATCCAGGGTGAAGTGCGAGGCCCACCGGGTTTCACCCGGTGGGGGGGCCTAGGTCGGATCAAGTTCGCTCGGCGGTGGGCCGAGGTCAACTGGGACGGCCTTTACGACTTC
>JAAYZM010000071.1 GCA_012514835.1 Actinomycetales bacterium | reverse complement strand
GGGCCCAGGTTCACCGGATAAGGTCGGGCCCATGGTCAGCAGCTCCCCCGTCGACGAGCCCGCCGACGACGGCGCCCCCGTGGCGCCTCCCGTCGAGGACGGCACCGCCGACGACGGCGAACTGCAGCCCGACCCGGCGCGCGACGGCCAGCCCGGTGACGGTGAGCCTTCCGGGGACGCACCCGCCGACCGGGCACGCACCGTGCCGTCGCGCGAGGAGCTCGACCGGATCGCGGTGGACGTGCACATCCGCCGCCGTCCCCGGTACGGGGTGTTCGTCGCGATGGGCATGATCGTCGCGGGCGTGGCAGCCTTGGTGTGGACCACACGGGTGCCGCAAGAGACTCACGCGAACTGGGGGGCGACCGTCTGGGTGACGACGCTCGGTGCCGTCGCCTTCGGCGCGCTGATCGGTGCGGGTGTCGCGGTGTTCGCGGACTGGCGCAGCAGACGGCAGCGATGAGCAGGTGGCAGCGCGGCTGGGCCGCGATCGTGGTGACGGTGCTGCTGGGCGCCGTCGTCGTCCCCGCGTCGGCGAGTGCAGCGACGCCGGACCCGCGCACGAAGCAGAAGCTGTACGTCGAGAAGTCGGGCGCGGCGTACGACGCCGCGCGGGCCGCGCGCAAGGCGGGCAAGATCTCGCTCGCGAAGAAGCTCGAGAAGATCTCGAAGCGTGCGCAGGGGCACTGGATCGGCGACTGGTACACGGGCAAGAGCGCGCGCGCGGACGTGCGCAGCTACGTGCGCAAGGCGCGCAAGGCCAAGCGCACGCCGGTGCTCGTGGTGTACGCGATCCCGGGGCGGGACTGCGGCGGGTACTCCGCGGGCGGCTTCACACCCGCGAAGTACAAGAAGTGGATCCGTCAGCTCGCCAAGGGCTTGTCCGACGGCGCGGTCAAGGGCAGCAGCCGCGCCCTCGTGGTCCTCGAGCCGGACGCCCTCGGGCTGGACTGCGTGGGCGAGGGCAGGTTCGCGCTGCTGAGGTACGCGACCAAGAAGCTCGCCGCGACGGGCGCGTGGGTGTACATCGACGCGGGCAACTCGAGCTGGCTCCCGGCCGCCGAGATCGCGAAGCGGCTCAAGAAGGCCGGTGTCGCGCACGCGCGCGGGTTCTCGACCAACGTGTCGAACTACCGCCGCACCGCGGCCGAGAAGAAGCACGGCGACAAGGTCTCCGCCCACCTCAAGGAGCGCGGCATCAAGCTCAAGAACCGCCACTTCGTGATCGACACCTCGCGCAACGGGCGCGGGCCCACGAGCGACGCGCAGTGGTGCAACCCGTGGGGGCGCGGCCTCGGTAACGCCCCGCGCATGGTCAACAAGGCCCGCCTGGACGCCTACCTGTGGGTCAAGCGGCCGGGGGAGTCGGACGGCGAGTGCAACGGCGGGCCGGGCGCGGGCCAGTGGTGGCAGGAGATGGCGCTCGAGCTGGTCAAGAACCGCAAGCGCTGAGAGCGCTCACGCGGGGGTGAGCGGCGACTCCGGGGCGCGCTCGGTGCCGCCGTCGCTCCGGGTCGCGTCGAGTTGCTCGGCGGCGGGTGCGCCGTGGGGAGCGGGCACGTCGACGATGTCGACCAGCTGGTCCACCTGCGTGACCTCGAGCAGGAAGCGCACCTGCGCGGTGGGGGCCACGAAGCGCACGCGGGCCGCGAGCCGGTTGGCGAGGTGAGCGACGAGCGCGATCACGGCCGAGTCCACGAACGTCAGCCCGGACGTCTCGACGTCCACGGGGCGGCCGTGCGTGACGAGCTGCTGGGTGGCGCGGGCCAGGTCCGCGTTGAGGCGCGCGTCGACCTCACCAGACAGCACGAGGCGCGCGTGGTCCGTGGCGAGCACGACGCGGATGGTGCCGGTCTCGTCACCGAAGGTCTCGTCGGTGCGCAGCGGGGGAAGGTGGTTCATCGTCGAAACCTCCTGACTCGGGAGTGTCCGTCAGCACGCTGGTCAGACGACGAAGGCCCCGGGGTGTCCGGGGCCTTCGTGGCGGTGGCTCCGACCGGCGTCGATCCGGTGACCTTCCGATTTTCAGTCGGACGCTCTACCAACTGAGCTACAGAGCCTTGACCCGGACCCGACCAACTGGCCGGACCGAACCGAAGCGACCCCGACGGGACTTGAACCCGCGACCTCCGCCGTGACAGGGCGGCGCGCTAACCAAACTGCGCTACGGGGCCTAGTGGGACTAGGTCCATACTGCTGGGACTGCGTGTACTGCTCGTGCTGTCAATCTACCTGCTGAACTCTGCCGAGTCCGTACCCCCAACGGGATTCGAACCCGTGCTACCGCCGTGAAAGGGCGGGGTCCTAGGCCGCTAGACGATGGGGGCGGCGAGCCGACCCAGACGTCTGAGGCGTCTCAAGACCCCGGTTAGCATAGGGCACTTTCTGGCGAGAGCCAAAGCGGGCCCCGAGCGGACCGGGACGGTCAGCATACCCGCTCGCCCGTGGGGGAGGATGGGGCCATGTTCGAGATGTCCCGCGAGGAGTTCGAGGCCGCCGTGGCCGACGCGCTCGACGAGGTGCCCGAGCAGTTCGCGCGCCAGCTCGAGAACGTCGTGGTGCTCGTCGAGGACGACGCCCCGCCGGACGACCCGACCCTGCTGGGCTACTACGACGGCATCCCGCTCACCGAGCGCGGCCACTGGAGCGGCGGGCAGCTGCCGGACCGCATCCTCATCTTCCGCAACCCCACCCTCGAGATCTGCGACACCCGTGAGGACGTGGTCGAGGAGGTCACCATCACCGTGGTGCACGAGATCGCGCACTTCTTCGGGATCGACGACGCGAAGCTCCACGAGCTCGGCTGGGCCTGACTGCCCGACGGCGATCTACCGGGCGCTGTAGCGGTCGAACGGCTCGCGTGCGCGGGGGCGGTCGACGTGGACGACGGCGGGCCACGCGGCGCGCAGCGACTCCTGAAGGGCGCTCAGGTGCGGACGTGGCGGGCCGTCGAGCGGCGGGACCAGTTCCTTGGGGCCCGCGAAGTACACGTGCGCGACGTCCGCGACGGCGCTCGCGGCGAGGCACTGGACGCACGGCTCGCCGCTCGCGATCACCACGGCGCCCGTGAGGAACGGCTCGCCGAGCGTGCG
>JAAYZM010000070.1 GCA_012514835.1 Actinomycetales bacterium | reverse complement strand
GCGGCGAGCACGAACGGCAGGCCCAGGCCGAGGCAGAACGCGACGGCGAGGACGGCCCCGCGCCCCGCCGAGCCGGACTCGAGCCCGAGCGCGAGGATCGCCGCGAGCGTGGGGCCGATGCACGGCGTCCACCCGATCGCGAACACGACGCCGAGGAGCGGCGCTCCCCACAGCCCCGCGCGCGGGGAGACGTGGACGCGCTTGTCAGCCTGCAAGAACGGCACGAAGCCCATGAACACCAGGCCCATGAGGATGACCACCACGCCGAGCACGCGGCTCACCGTGCCCGCGTTCTCCCGCAGCGCCCCGCCCACGGACCCCGCGAGCACGCCGTACGTGACGAACACGGCCGTGAAGCCCGCCACGAAGAGGGCCACGCCGCCCGCGAGCCGGCCCGACGAGGCGCGTCGGGCAGCCACACCCGCGCCCGTGCCCGCACCGACACCCGCGCTCGACGCCCCCATCGACCCGAGGTACCCGAGGTACCCGGGCACGAGCGGCAGCACGCACGGGGACAGGAAGGACACGAGCCCCGCGAGGACCGCGACGGGCAGCGCGACGAGCATCGCCCCGGAGAACGCGGTCTCGGCGAAGGACGAGCCGATCTCGGGCCAGCTCACGTCGCCTCGACGAGCAGCGCGTCCACGAGCGGGCGCAGCACGGTCGCGTCGATCATGCCGATCACCCGGATCGCGACCCGTCCCTCGCGGTCGAGGACGATCGTGGTGGGCGTCGCGCTCACGGGCACCGTGCCCTGCAGGGCCGCGAGGGCCGCGCCGTCGGCGTCGTCGATCGAGGGGTAGGTGACCTCGAACTGCCGCTCGAAGGCCTGCGCGGTGCCCGCGTCGTCCGTGCCGTTGATGCCGAACAGGTGCAGCTCGGGGTAGTCCGCGTCGATCGCCACGAGGTCCGCCGCCTCGGCGCGGCACGGCGGGCAGAACGCGTACCAGGTGTTGAGCAGCACGAGCTCGCCGCGGTGCGCGGCCACGTCCACGGCGGCGCCGTCGTAGTCCGTGCCGCTCAGCTCGAGCGGCTCGCCGCGCTCCGCGACGTCCCACGCGCGCACGGTCCCGTCCGGGGAGGTGAAGGCGAAGCCTTCCGCAGTGGCGGAAGGGCTCGGGTCCGACGGCGAGGTGTCCGACGGCGAGCACGCCGCGGTTCCCGCCGCGAGCGTGACCGCGAGGGCGGCCACCGCGGCGCGGCGCACGCTGCGGCGGGTGCGGGTCATGCGCCGGGCACCTGCTTCGCGCCGGGCAAGAGATCCTTCGCGGGCTCGGCATAGCTCACGCGCGCGAGCCGGTCCCCCTCGAAGTGCAGCGACGTGACGGAGGCGAGCGAGCACTCGCGCTTGCGCGGGTCGTGGATGAAGGGACGCTTCTCCGCGGCCAGGCGCGTGACCCAGATGGGCAGCTGGTGGGACACGAGGACGGCCTCGCGACCCTCGGCCTTCGCGCGCGCGTCGTGCACGGCCCCCATCATGCGGGCCACCTGCTCGCGGTACGCCTCGCCCCACGAGGGGCGCCACGGGTTCCACAGGCGCGGCCAGTGGCGCACGTGCCGCAGCGAGCCGTCGCCCACCCCGAACGTCATGCCCTGGAAGTAGTTGCCGGCCTCGATGAGCCGTTCGTCCGCGCCGAGCTCGAGCCCGAGCGCCTCGGCCACCGGGGTGGCCGTCTGCTGGGCGCGCTCGAGGGGGGAGGCCACGACGAGCGCAATGGGCCGGGGGGCGCCGTCGTCGGCGGGAGACGTGAAGTGCTCGGCGAGCCGCTGCGCCATGGCCTCGCCGCGCTCGGAGAGGCGGTAGCCGGGCAGGCGTCCGTAGAGGATGCCCTCAGGGTTGTGGACCTCGCCGTGGCGCACGAGGTGCACCGTGGTGGATGACATGGCGCCCAGTGTCCCTCATGGTCCTGGGAGCGACGAAACTGGGCCTACTTCTCCTCGAAGGACTGGCTCACCGCGGCCATGGCCTCGCCGAGGGCGGCGAACTGGACGTCCGTGAGCGGGTCCACGAGGATTCGCCGCACGGCCTCGACATGACCGGGGGCCGCCGCGACGAGCGCCTCGTAGCCGTGGGCGGTCATGTGGCAGTTCACGCCGCGACCGTCGCCCTCGCACGCCATGCGCTCCACGAGTCCGCGGTCCTCCATGCGGCGCACCGTGTGTGTGAGGCGCGAGCGGGAGTGGACCAGGCCGTCGGCGAGCTGGGACATGCGCAGCGTGTGGTCCTCGGACTCCGAGAGGCGCACGAGGATCTCGTACTCGCTGAGCGACATGCCCGCCTCGGCCTCGAGCTGGGCGGAGAGCGCTGCGGTGACGATGGCGGAGCCCGTGAGGAACGCGCGCCAGTGCACCTGCTGCTGGGCGTCGAGCCAGCGGGTCTCGGTGGTGACGGGGGCGTCCTGCGTGGTGCTCATGGTCGGAACCTACCAATTCTCGAGATTTGTGCGGGAGGGGTTGCGCGCTGCTGACCAATATAGTACAACTATCAACTACCGGATAGTTGACGCCTCAATCTTTGGAGAAGCACCCATGAGCACCACCACCGCCACCACCGGCCTCACCACGGGCACCTGGACGATCGACCCCTCGCACTCCGAGGCCTCCTTCACCGTGCGCCACGCGGGCATCTCGAAGGTGCGCGGCACGGTCGCGATCACCGAGGGCGCCGTCGTCGTCGGCGAGGACGGCACCGCGACCGTCACCGCGACGCTCGACCCCGCCACCGTCTCCACGGGCGACGCCACGCGCGACGGCCACCTCACCACGGCCGACTTCTTCGAGGTCGAGACCTACCCCACGTGGACCTTCTCCTCGAGCGCCGTCCAGGTCTCCGACGAGGCCGACGTGCCCGGCGAGCTCACCATCCACGGCGTGACCCAGCCTGTGACCCTCGCGGTCGAGTTCAACGGCGCTGCCAAGGACGCGTACGGCAACCAGCGCGCGGGCTTCACCGGCACCACCACGATCTCCCGTAAGGAGTTCGGCCTCACGTGGAACGCGGCCCTCGAGGCCGGCGGCGTGCTGGTCAGCGACAAGGTCCAGATCACGCTCGAGGTCTCCACGATCGCGCAGGCCTGACCTCCCTCACCCGCGGACCACGGGCCCGCACCTGGGCCCCGCTCCGCACCTCCCCGCCGACCCACCCCTCCGGCGAGGTAGTGAGAATCCCCCGAGGTAGTGACTTTCTCGTCACTACCTCGGGGTTTTTTCACTACCTGGGCAGGGGGGCAGGGGGGCGGGTCTAGCTCGGGGTTGCCGCGAGGGCGCGGCGCAGGCGCGTCTCGTCGATGCGGAAGATGCCCCGGCGCACGCCGTCCACGAACACGACGGGCACGAGGTCCCCGTGCTCGGCCTCGAGGGCCGGGTCGGTCGCGACGTCCACCTCGACCCACAATGCGCCGACGGCGGCAGCCTCCCGCTCGACCAGGGCGCGCGCCGCCTCGCACAGGTGACAGCCCTCGCGGCTGTAGAGGACCACGCGGGGCTCAGGAGCAGTCATGCGCCCAGGGTAGGTGCCCGACGGCG
>JAAYZM010000504.1 GCA_012514835.1 Actinomycetales bacterium | reverse complement strand
CCCCATCGCCACCGGAGCTCCGGCATGTGGTCGAAGTTCATGCCCCACAGGCCCACGAGGAACGTCATCGGCAGAAACAGCGTCGAGACGACGGTGAGCAGGGTGACCACCGAGTTCGTGCGCCACTGCAGCACGGAGAGCTCCAGCTCGACCAGCGAGACGACCCCGCGCTGGCGTCGCTCGATGACGTCGACCAGGTGCCGGGCGTCCTCGCTGAGCTCGATGAGGTGCCCCCTCGCGGCCCCGTCCCACCGCGCCGTCCCTTCGCGCACGGCACGGCGGATCGCCTCCTCGAGCGGCGCGATGACGTGCTCGAGATCCACCAGCCGCTCGCGGAGCGAGCGCAGCGCCCTCGTGTGGGGCTTACGCGCGGCGAGGATCTTCTCCTCGAGATCGTCGCTCACCTCGTCGAGCCTCTCCACCTGATCGAACCAGCCGTCGAGCAGCGACCCCAGCAGGGCCGCTGCGAGCGCAGCCGCGCTCGCTCCCCGCAGGGCGCCGACGCGTCGGTCGAGCCGCTCGCGCACGGCCACGAACGGGTCCTCGGAGCGCTGGCGAATCGTGAGGACCCAGCGATCGCCGAGCAGGAAGCAGAGCTGATCCCGCGAGGAGCGTGAGTCATCACGGACGACGATGAACAGCTCGAACTCCGGCCGCGAGACGTACTTCGGGCGCTGAGGCGAGCGGACCACGCTCGAGAGCACGCGAGGCTCGAGCACGAGCTGCTGTTCCAGCACGTGGAGCTCGCCCGCGCTCGGAGCGACGACGTCGAGCCAGGTGACGCCCGGCCGCTCCAGGTACGCCGCGATCTCGCCGGCCGGGACGCGCTGCGAGGAGTGCTCGGACGCGTCGTAGTGCATCACGTACACCTGCGCGTCCGAGCCCTGCGGCGCCGGTGTGCTCGACGTCATGAGGTGTCCTCTCGGGGCACTGTGACGGCGTGCGCGCATGGCGTCCACGACGCGAACGCGAGCGCTGGCTCACGCCTCCGTGGGTAGCTCCGTGGGTAGCTCCTCGCTCGCCCACGCCGCCCACGCGACAGCCTCCGCGTAGGTCACGCGGGCGACCGGCGAGCTCGGTCTGCGCGTCGACGAGATCTGCCACGTGAGGGCCACGAGAGGGCCCGGGCGGTGAGGGTGCTCTCCCGAGCGAGGCCTTGCACCGTGACCTGGATGGCGGCCCGCCTGACGACGATCCTCACGCTGGCCGCCAGCGTGGGCGGCGCGCCCGCGTCACGCGCGGAGCCGGCCGCGCCGGGCGCCGAGCAGGACCCCGCGTGCGAGCGGCCGCCGATCAAGCAGCTCCGCTACGAAGAGGACTACGCGTTCCTGCGCGATCCGGCGTGTCGCACCGACCTCTGGGATCCCGTGAAGTACATCCCGCTGTCGCGCCGGTTCGATGTCTACCTCACGCTCGGTGCGCACCTCCGCGAGCGCTACGAGTACTACCGGAACCCGGGCTGGGGGGAGGGCCCCAACGATGCGTATCTGCTGTCGCGCTTCATGGTCCATGGTGACCTGCACGTCGGCTCGCGGCTCCGCGTGTTCGCAGAGCTCGCCAGTCAGTTCGTCAACGGCCGCGCGGGAGGGCCGGGGCCGGTCGACGAGGACCTGCTCGATCTCCACCAGGGGTTCTTCGACGCCTCGGCCGAGATCCCGCGCGCTGGACGGTTCACGCTACGCGGAGGCCGGCAGGAGCTCGATTACGTGAGCTCGCGTCTGATCGCGGTGCGCGAAGGCGCGAACGTGCGGCTCAGCTTCGATGGCCTCCGCGCGATCCAGCGCGTGGGCGCCTGGCGGATCGATGCGTTCGCGCTCGCCCCGGTCGAGGTCGATCCCGGCGTGTTCGACGACGGTCCCGAGTCAGGGACGCGGCTGTGGGGCGCCTACAGCTTCGGACCGGTGATCGGCGAAGCGCTCGCCCTGGACCTGTACTACCTCGGGCTGCGCCGGACGGAGGCCGCCTTCGAGCAAGGGACCGCGCGCGAGCGCAGGCACTCGTTCGGAGTCCGGATCTCGGGCACCCCGGCCGACGTCGACTACAACTTCGAGCTCGTCTACCAGCTCGGCGCGTTCGGAGCCGGCAACATCCGTGCGTGGACGATCGCCTCCGACAACGGCTACACGTTCGCGTCGCTGCCGTGGAGCCCGCGGCTCGGTGCACAGGTCAACGCGACGAGCGGCGACGGCGATCCACTCGACCTCGATCTCCAGACGTTCAACCCGCTGTTCCCCCGCGCGTCATATTTCAGCGAGGCGAGGCTGATCGGCCCGCTCAACCACATCGACGTGCACCCCGTCCTCGAGCTGAGGCCTGTCGAGAGCCTCGTCGTCGCGGTCGCGTGGGATGCGTTCTGGCGGGAGAGCCTCGACGATGGCGTGTACCTCTCGTCCGGCGCGCTCCAGGTGCCGGGCGCCGGCAACCCCGAGCGCTACATCGGGGGCGAGGCCGTGCTCCAGATCAGCTGGATGACACGCCACCTGATCGTGGTCGCGGCCTACTCCCACTTCTTTGCCGGACCGTTCCTGCGCGAGGCCGGTCGCGATCACGACATCGACTTCGTCACGCTGTGGGCGAGCTATCGCTTGTGAAAGCCGACGAGCTCTCCCCCTCGCGACGTATACTCGACGCGTGTCGCTCCGCCTTCCGTTGCTTCTCGTCCTCGTCACCTCGCTCGCGGCCGGCTGCGGACCGAGCACAGGCGCTGGCGCCGACGCATCGCCGACGGGCGACGGCGCCACGCCGGACAGCGACCCTCCGTGCCCGAAGCGCTGCTCCGCGGATCTGAGCGAGGTGCTCGACTGCCACGGCGACGTGATCGCCACGTGCGCCGAGAACGAGGGTTGCAGCGACGGCGGCGTGTGCGTCGACCCGTGCACCAGCGCCGCGGCCGAGGAGAGCTCGGTCGGGTGTGACTTCTTCACCCTGGTGCCGCCGCCCGAGTCGTCGACGCGAGGCTCGTGCTTCGCCGTGCTCGTCACGAACACCTGGCAGGTGCCCGTCACGCTCGACGTCACCTACCGGGGGCAATCGCTCGCCGTCGATGGCATGGCCCGACGACCCGTCGGGAACGGCGCCGGCCTCACGTACCAGCCACTCGCGAGCGGCGCGCTCGGCGTGGGCGAGGTCGCGGTCGTGTTCCTCGCCCAGAGTGTCAGCGGTGGCGTGAACTACGTCGGGTGTCCTGCCGGCGTGACTCCTGGGGTGACGCTCGACACCGCGATCGATGGCACCGGCCTCGGTGACGCGTTCCGCAT
>JAAYZM010000503.1 GCA_012514835.1 Actinomycetales bacterium | reverse complement strand
TCGAGGAACGCGAGGGCCTTCGCCCGGGCGTCCGGGACCCGCTTGCGGCGCAGGCCGAACGCGACGTTCTCCGCGACGCTCAGGTGCGGGAAGAGCGCGTAGCTCTGGAACACCGTGTTGACGGGGCGCGCGTACGGCTTGGACCCCGTGACGTCCTTGCCGTCGATGAAGATCGCCCCGGACGTGGGCTGCTCGAGCCCCGCGATCATGCGCAAGGTGGTCGTCTTGCCGCAGCCCGAGGGGCCGAGCAGCGCGAAGAACGAGCCTTGCGGCACCGAGAGCGAGAGGTCGTCCACGGCCGTGAAGGTCGCGAACTCCTTGGTGACGCGGTCGAGGACGAGGTCCGCGCCCGCGTCGTCGGACGCGGTCCCCGTGCCGTCGGCGCTCATGCCCCGATGACCGACAGGAAGTCGCCGTTGTACTTCTCTTCTTCCTCCGGGGTGAGCGTGCGGAAGACGTGCGCCTTCGCGAGCGTCGCGGAGTCGGGGAAGATGAGCTCGTTGTCCATGAGCTCGGGGTCGATCGCCTCCATGGCCTCGCGAGCGCCCTCGACGGGCGTGATGTAGTTGACCCACGCCGCGACCTCGGCCGCGACCTGCGGGTCGTAGTAGTGGTTCATGAGGCGTTCGGCGTTCGTCTTGTGGGTTGCGCCGATCGGCACGAGCAGGTTGTCCGACCACAGCGTCACGCCCGAGTCGACGATCTTGTAGTCGAACTTGTCCTCGGCCTCGAAGTTCAGGGCGACGATGTCGCCGGACCACGCGATGACGGCGATCGCGTCTCCCGAGATGAGGTCCTCGGCGTAGGAGTTGCCGCGGACCTGGCGGATCTGACCGCTCGCGATCTGCTGCTCGACCACCTCGAGCGCGGCGTAGAACTCGTCGTCGCCCCAGTCGCCCGAGATGTCGACACCCTGCTCGAGCATGATGAGCCCGAGGGTGTCGCGCATCTCCGAGAGCACCTCGACCCGGCCCTTGAGCTCGGGGGCCCACAGGTCAGAGACGGAGTTCAGGCCGTTCGGCACGAGCTCCTTGTTCCAGGCGATGAGGCCGTAGCCGGACTGCCACGTGACCGACTGCTTGCGCCCCGGGTCGAAGTCGACGTTCCGCAGCCCCTCGACGAGGTTGTCGAGGTTGGGGATGTTCGCGTGGTCGAGCTCTTGGGTGTACCCCTGGCGGATGATGCGCGCCGCCATCCAGTCGGTGGGGGTGATGATGTCGAAGCCGATGTCCTGGCCCTGCGCGAGCTGGCTCTGCACCTTGCCGTAGAACGTGTCGTTGTCCTCGATGTCCTCGACGTACTCGACCTGGATCCCCGTCTCCGCGGTGAAGGCCTCGAGGGTGGGGCGCGTGTTCGTCTCGTCGTCGTAGTCGAGGTAGAGGGTCCAGTTGGCCCAGCGGACGAGCTTCTCGGTGTCGGAGACGTCGGTGCCCGGCGTCAGTCCCGCGGCCGAGGTGCTCCCACCGCCGCCACCACCACCGGTGCCGCACGCGGCGAGCAGGGCACCGACGCCGGCCACCCCGGCGGCGCCGGCCAGCACGTTGCGCCGAGAGACGTTCCCCGCTTGCGCGAGCCGGATCAGCTCACGGACCTGCGGGTCTTCGGGCAGCTTTCGTGGCTCACGCATGGTCATCGGGCCCTCCTGTCCTGCGGCCACCGTCGGCCGCTGCCTGCTCGGTTGTCTGATGGTGGCAGTGCACCGGGGGCGGTGCAAGCAATTCCGTGGAATTCGCAGGACACTGCAACGGATTCGTGTCCGCGGCGCAACATGCCCGACTCTTTCACTCGCCGATGTAGCTCATGACGTGCTTGATCCGCGTGTAGTCCTCGAGCCCGTACATCGACAGGTCCTTGCCGTAGCCCGAGTGCTTGAAGCCGCCGTGCGGCATCTCCGAGATGAACGGGATGTGGGTGTTGATCCACACGACGCCGAAGTCGAGCCGTCGCGACATCCGCATGGCCCGCCCGTGGTCCTTGGTCCACACCGAGCTCGACAACCCGTACGGCACGCCGTTCGCGAGCGCGATGGCCTCGGCCTCGTCCGTGAAGGTCTGCACCGTGATCACGGGGCCGAAGATCTCCGTCTGGATCGCCTCGTCGTCCTGGCGCAGGCCGTCCACCACGGTCGCCTCGAGGAAGTAGCCGCGGTCCCCCACGCGGTTCCCGCCGACGACGACGTCCGCGTGGCCCGGCAGCCGCTCGAGGAACCCGCTGACGCGCTCGAGCTGGGCCACGTTGTTGAGGGGACCGAACGCGACGTCCTCGTCGTCGGGCATCCCCGTGCGCTGGGCCTTCGCGTTCTCGGCGAGGGCCGCGACGAACTCGTCGTGGACGGACGCGTGGACGAGCACACGCGTGGCCGCCGTGCAGTCCTGGCCCGCGTTGAACGTCCCGGCCACCGCGATCGCCTCGGCGGCCCCCGCGAGGTCGGCGTCCTCGAACACCACGACGGGCGCCTTGCCTCCGAGCTCGAGGTGGACGCGCTTGAGGTCACGCGCCGCAGCACCGGCGACCTCCATCCCGGCGCGGATCGACCCCGTGATCGAGACCATGTCGGGGCGCGGGTGCTCGACGAGCGCCCGTCCGGTGTCGCGGTCACCCGTGACGACGTTGAAGACACCGGGCGGCAGGAACTCGGCGCAGATCTCGGCGAGCTTGAGCGTCGAGGCCGGCGTCGTGTCCGAGGGCTTGAGGACCACGGTGTTACCGGCCGCGAGCGCGGGAGCGACCTTCCAGATCGCCATCATCAACGGGTAGTTCCACGGCGTGACCTGCCCGATCACCCCGACGGGCTCGCGGCGCACGTACGAGGTGTGGTCCGTCATGTACTCCCCCGCCGAGGTCCCGGCGAGGATGCGCGCGGCACCCGCGAAGAAGCGGAAGTGGTCGGAGCTCGGGGGCAGCTCCTCGCTCGCGGTCGCGGCGATCGGCTTGCCCGTGTCCTTGACCTCGATCGCGACGATCTCGTCCGCGTG
>JAAYZM010000502.1 GCA_012514835.1 Actinomycetales bacterium | reverse complement strand
GCCCGGACTCGTAGGCGAGGATCACCGCCTGGGCGCGGTCGCGGATGTCGCACTTGGTGAGCACGTGGCTCACGTGGGTCTTGACGGTCTGCTCGGCGAGGAAGAGTCGCTCGGCGATCTCCTTGTTTGACAAGCCCTCGGCGATCAGCACGAGCACCTCTTTCTCGCGCGGGGTGAGCTGCTCGATCGACGGCGCCTCGGTGCGGGGTTCGGTGCGCACCTCGAGGTAGGTCTCGATGAGGCGACGGGTGAGGGACGGGGCGAGGAGCGCCTCGCCGCGCGCGACCGTACGCACCGCCTCGGTGAGCTGGGCGGCGCTCGCGTCCTTGAGCAGGAAGCCGCTCGCGCCCGCCCGCAGCGCGTCGACCACGTACTCGTCGAGGTCGAAGGTCGTGAGCACGAGCACGTGCACCTCGCGCCCGCCCGCGGTGATGCGGCGCGTCGCCTCGATGCCGTCCATGCGCGGCATGCGGATGTCCATGACGACCACGTCGGGCGCAAGCTCGGCCGCGGCCGCCACGGCCTCGGCGCCGTCGGCTGCGGTCCCGACGACGTCGATCTGGTCCTGGGCCCCGAGCAGGGCCGAGAACCCTTCGCGCACCATGGCCTGGTCGTCGACCACGAGCACCTTGATCACTCCGCCACCTCCGTGGGCAGTGTTGCCGAGACCTCGAAACCGCCGTCCGGGCGCGGCCCCGCGCTGAGCTCGCCCCCGAGCAGCAGCGCACGCTCGCGCATCCCGACGAGACCGTGGCCTGCGCGGGTCGCCGAGGTCTCACGCCCGGTGTCCCCACGGACCGCATCGGCGGGGCCGTTCGCGACCGTGAGCACGAGCCGGTCCGTTCCGAAGTCGAGGCGCACCTCGACCGCGGCACCGGGGGCGTGCCGCGCGGCGTTCGCGAGGGACTCCTGGACGATCCGGTACGCGCCGATCTCGACCGCGGCGGGCAAGGGGCGGCGCTCTCCGCTCACCTCGAGGGTCACGGTCCCGCCCGCGGTGCGTGCGGTCCCGAGGAGGACCTCGAGCCCGTCGAGCGTCGGCTGGGGCGCACGCGCGGCGTCCGAGCCGTCCCGCAGGACGTTGAGGATCCCGCGCACGTCGGTGAGCGCGGCGCGGGCGGACTGGGCGATCGAGGCGAGCTCGGCCTGGACCTTCTCGTCGAGGCCACCGAGGCGGTACGGGGCAGACTCGGCCTGCACCGCGACCATCGACATGTGGTGCGCGACCACGTCATGCAGGTCCCGTGCGATGCGGGCACGCTCCTCGAGCACGAGGTTCTGCTCCTCCTGCCGGGCCCGGGCCTCGCGCTCGGCAGCGGCCTCCTCCTGCGCCCGCGCGCGCTGGCGGCGGGCGTCGACGACGACGACGAGCCCGACCAGCGCGAGGGCCCAGACCACCCCGCCCGGGCCCGGGCCACCGACGAGCAGCAGGACCGCGGTCCATGCCCACACGCTCCAACCGACGGCGCGCTCGTAGCGCAGCGTCACGAGGGCGCACGAGGCGATCAGCACGAGGGCCTGCGGCCACGGCCACGCGAAAGGGCTGCCTGGAGATGACACTCCGGACACGAACCACGCCGCGCACGTGAGCGCGGCGAGCCGCCATGCGAGCAGCGCGCGCCGCCCGAGGAGCACGGTCGCGAGGGTCGACCCGATCGCACTGACCGTGACCACGGCGTCGGCCCCGGCGGGCAGCTCGTAGGCGAGGTCGAAGGTCAGCGGGAGGACGAGGAGCGCGAACGGCAGGGTGTACACCGTTGCGAGACGTGCAAGCCAGCGCCGCGGGCGAGGGTGACGGTCACGTGCGACGAGTGCGACCGCGAGTATCCGCCCACCGGCCGAGATCGCCTCACCCACCGTCACCGCCACCGCGCCAGGCTAGCCACGGGGCCGTGCCCGGGTCGTCATACCCGGGTACTGCACCGGGGTCCTCCAGGGGTACCGACTCAGGGCGCGGCGTGGTCCTCGAGCGGCAGGACAGGTTCCCCCGGCAGCCCGATGACCTGCGGTTTCGCTGTCCCTAGCGTCTTTCGGGTGCAGACCTTCAACAGCAGCGTGCTGATGGCCGGGACGCTCGTCGTGTGGTGGCTCGCGGCGTTCGCGGGCCCAGTCGGCGCGGACACGACGGTTCTCGCCGACGCCAACGCGACCCAGAGCGCCGTCGTCGGCCGCGGCGGGCAGGGCGCGCGTTTCGTCGAGGCGATGGGATACGCGCCCGCGCCCGCCCGGGGCAGGCCCGGGATGCTCGTGCGCCCCGACGGGGACTGCTCGACCCCGACGGGCGGGACGGTGTTCGGCTTCGACGACGCGTGCCGTGAGCACGACCTCGCCTACGACGTGCTGCGCTTCCGCCACGCCGCGGGCGAGCCGGTCCGGGCGGCCGTGCGGTGGGTCGCGGACGCGCGCTTCGGGCTGCGCATGCTCGAGCGGTGCGCGGGCTTTCCGGGTGTCGAGGGCTTCGGGTGTCTCGCCGTCGCCGGGGTGTACGTCGCAGGGGTCACGGTCAACTCGCTGCGCCAGGGCTACGGGCCACCCGTCGAGGAGACGGGCCTCGAGGTCGGGGCGTCGAGCCTCGCGATGCTTGCGCTCGTGGCACTGCCCTTCGCGGGGGCGCGCGCGTTCCGTTGGCGCCTGCGCCGGCAGGACGCGGATCTCGCCCCGCCCGGTCCGGGGCTCGCGTGGTCGGGCTCGCCGGCTTCGCTCGTGCGCTGGGCGGACCTCGGTCGGGAGGGTCGGCGCCTGCTCTCGCGGCCGTCGGTCGCCCCGGGCGCTGTACGGGTGCTCGTCGAGGTCGACTGCGCGCGCGGGATCGAGCGAAGGGTCGCGCTCGCGCTGGCCGAGGCCGAACGGCTCGGGGCGTTCACGCGCGCGACGGTGTGCGTCGCGGTCCCCACGGGCTCGGGCTGGCTCAACCCGCACGCGGTCGAGTCGCTCGAGAAGGTCACGGGAGGCGGTGTCGGGACGGGGCATCGCTACGGACCTGAGCTCGAGCGTGCGTGGCGCGCTCCCGCGTGTTCCCCCGACGGCGGCGCGGCTCGCCCCGTCGACGTGGGCGCGGGCGAGCCCTAGGGCGACTCGGGGGCGAGCACGCGGTCGACGTGGGGCAGGTTGCCGAACGCGGTGAAGGTCCCCGCCTGGGCGATCTCCTGAGCAGCCGTGAGGAACCCGCCCCACGCGGTGCGTGCGAGGGTGCCGCCCACGCTGATCCGCCGCACGCCCAGCTCTGCCGCTTCGCCGACCGTGATGAACGGCGCGTTGACGAGGAGGTTCACGGGCTTGGGTGCCACGGCCGCGACGACGGCCGCGATCTGCTCGCGAGTCTCGATGCGCGGGGCGTACAGGCAGTCGGCCCCCGCCTCGGCGTACGCCTCGAGCCTGCGCACCGTCTCGTCGAGATCAGGGCGTCCGACCACGAAGCCCTCCGACCGGGCCGTGAGGACGACGCCCGTTCGGGTCTCGTCGATCGCGCGACGGGCCGCACGGATGCGGTCGACGGCGAGCGCGAGGTCGAGCAACGGGGAGTCACGGTCGCCCGAGGCGTCCTCGATCGACAGGCCAGCGACCCCGGTGGCGACCGCACGCCGCACGTTCTCGTGGACCTCGTCGGGGTCGACCGCATAGCCTCCCTCGAGGTCCGCGTTGACCGGCACCTCGACGGCACCTGCGACCGCGCGAAGGTGATCGAGAGCGTGCTCGAGGGTGATGTGGCCGTCGGTCAGCCCGTGCGTCCAGGCAAGGCCGGCGCTCGTCGTCGCGAGGGCCGGGAACCCGAGGCCCGCGAGGGCCCGCGCGCTTCCCACGTCCCACGGGTTCGGCATGACGAAGCACCCCTTCGCATGCAGCGCCCGGAAGGTCTCGACACGTTCGTCCTGCACGCTCATGCTTCTCCTGCCTCAGGCTCCGCGGGACGTTCCTGGAGTGCTTGGGCGAGCATCACGAGGATCCCGCTCGGCCCGCGCACGTAGGTGAGCCGGTACTCGTCGGCGTAGGTCGCGACGCCGCGCAGCGGGTGGCACCCGTGCCGTGCGGCGATCTCGAGCGCCGCGTCGAGGTCGTCGACCGAGAACGCGACGCGGTGCATCCCGATCTCGTGCGGCTGGGTGGGCCCGGTCTCGATCGCGTCCGGGTGGATGTACTCGAACAGCTCGAGCGTGCCGTGCCCGTCGGGTGTCGTGAGCATCGCGATCTTTGCGTGGTTCCCGTCGAGGCCCACGGCGATGTCGGCCCACTCCCCCTGCACCGTCGTGCGGCCGAGCACGCTCAGACCGAGGTCGGTGAAGAACGCGATGGCCTCGTCGATGTCGCGCACCGCGATCCCGACGTTCTCGAGCGTGATCCCCATGGTGCGACGCTAGTGACCCCCACCCACATCGGCAGGTCGACCGGGTCGTCCCCCGGCCGCGACGGGTGAAAAACGCCCTGACCCCCTCGCGCCGAAATGTCCCCTTCCTCCACACTGACGCGTGGACCACCCTGAGGGAGGGCGACCATGACCCCGACCGTCCGACGACGCGCGGCCCTCGTCGCCGCGTTCGGCCTCCTGCTCGCCCTGCTCGCAAGCGCACCCGCTCGCGCCGTGGCGCCCAACGTGGTCGAGGGAACGGTCGCGATCCCCTCAGACGCGACGGACGTCGACTTCGAGGTTCAGCTCTACACGCTGCTCCCCGGGGGTGCACCGAAGCACGTGCGGACCGAGCCCGTGATCCAAGGAGCCTTCGTCGCTGCCGCGTTGCCCGACGACGTCACGTTCCGTGTCGAGCTGCGATCGAGCCACCCCGAGTACGTCAGCGGCTTCTGGGCCGGGCCCGGCAAACCCCTCGTCGGGAACCCGCAGGACGGGATCCCGGTGGTCGCAGGGGGTGAACCGGTCCATCTGACTCCCGCGCGCGGCGTCGAGCTGCGCGGCACGGTCACGGTGCCCGAAGGCTTCGACTGGGATGCCGGGCCCCTCCATGCGTATGCGCTCGAGCTGAGCTCGAGCAGCATCAGCTTCTTCCCCGACTACAACCGCATCGTCGAGGTCGACCAGAACGGGGTCGTTACCTTCGCGTCCGTGCGACCCCAGGGAACGTTCGTCCTGGCGTTCGCCGACGACGCGCGACTCCCCACGGAGCCTGAGCGGTTCGAGGCAGGTTTCTGGAACGCCGCAAGCCCGGGTCTCGTCGAGACGTACTACCTCGCGACACCCGTGAGACCAGGGACGTCGTTCCGGGCAGCGATCACCACACACCTCGTCCCACCGGCGCTCGCGCCGCTCGATGCACCCACACTCACCGGTGCAGTGAAGGTCGGTGCGACCCTCACGGCGTCCCCGGGTCGGTGGTCCATGCCGTGGCTCGAGCACTCCTTCCAGTGGCTGCGCGACGGGAAGGTCATCGCGGGAGCAACGGGGGCCAGCTACCGCCTGCGGGCCACCGAGGCCGGCAGCCAGGTCGCGGTCCGCGTCACGGCGCGGTCGTCCGTGAGCGGGAGGTCCGCCTCCGTGACCTCGCACGCCGTCACGGTCCCGGTGCTCGCCGCGCCGCAGGTCACCAAGCCCGTGCGCGTGACCGGCACGGTGCGCCTCGGCCACAAGGTCAAGGCGAGCCCGGTGCGGTGGGACGTCTCCGGCACCCGCACGACGTACCAGTGGCTGCGAAGCGGGAAGGCGATCAAGGGCGCGACGTCGTCGTCGTACCGGCTCACCCGCGCCGACGTGGGCAAGAAGATCTCGGTGCGCGTCACGGGCACCGCCCTGGGGCACCGCACCGCGACGGCGACGTCGCGGGCCACGAAGGTCAAGAAGGCCAAGACCAAGGTGACAGCGAAGCTCAACCGCGCACGCTCGAAGGTCACGGTGCGCATCAAGGCCAAGGGGCTCGAGAAGCCCCGGGGGACGGTCAAGGTCAAGGTCGGCACGAAGACGGTGCGCGCGACGCTCAAGGCCAAGCACCGGGGCAAGGTCACCGTGCGCGTGCCGCGCCTCGCGAAGGGCCGCTACAAGGTCTCCGCCTCGTTCCGGCCCGCGACCGCCCACACGAGGTACCTGACCACCGGCAAGGCCAAGAAGCTCACCCTGCGCGTGCGGTGAGACCGGTCCGCGGCGGCGTGCTGGTACCGCCGCGGACCGGGGACTGGTGGCTGCTACTCGGCCGTGCGCCGACGCTGCGCGAGGGCGATCGCACCGCCCGCCGCAAGGAGCACGAGCGCGCCGAGCGCGAGCAGCGAGGTGTTGCTCCCGGTGCGCGGGAGGTCGCCGTCGGGCGCCTCGTCCTGATCGGGTGCGTCCTCGCCCGGCGCGTCGTCCTCGCCAGGCGCATCGTCCTCGGGTGCGTCCTCCTCAGGTGCGTCGTCGGAGCCGTCGTCCTCGGAGCCCTCGTCGGCTGCAGGCGCGACGACCGCGACCGTGAACGCGCTCGAGGCCTCGTTGCCGCTCGGGTCCGCCGCGGTGCACGTGACGGTCCGCCCGCCCTCCGCAAGTCGCACGCCCGGCTCGAGGTCGCACGTCACCTCGACCTCGCCCGAGTTGTCGCTCGCCGACGGCGGCTCGAAGTCGACCGGGGCGCTCGTCTCACCCTCGGCGAGCTCGACGCGCACGTCGTCGACGGGCGCGATCTCGGGGGCCTCGTCGTCGACGACGGTGACGTCGAAGGCGAGCTGGCCGACGTTGCCGGCCTCGTCGCTCGCGGAGCACTCGACCGTGGTCGTGCCGATCGCGAAGAACGATCCCGAGGCCGGGATGCAGGACTGCGCGTCGACGGCCGCCGGACCGGCGCTCGGTGCGGCAGCGGAGGCCGCCGCGAAGCCGGGCGTGACGCTCGGGATCTCGGCGTCGGCGGCCGTGACGTCATAGGCCACGGTCGCGCCGGGCTTGCCGGGCTCGGTCGTGATCGTGACGGGCTCGGCCGGGCCCGTGAGCTCGGGCGCGGTGCGGTCGACCGCGACCCACGGGCTGTG
>JAAYZM010000501.1 GCA_012514835.1 Actinomycetales bacterium | reverse complement strand
TCCCGATGGTGGCCCTGCTGGGCACCCAGGACGAGGTCCTCAAGGCCGTCGAGGCCGGCTTCCGCACCGTCGACGTGCACGCCCGCGGCAACGAGATCACGCTGGCCGGCCCGGCCGGGGACGTCGCACTCGTCGAGCGCCTGATCGACGAGCTCACCGCCGTGCTGCAGAGCGGTACGCAGCTCACCGCCGACGTCGTCGCGCGCTCGGTCGCCATGCTCACCGCGACCACCGCGGCCCGGCCGGCGGAGGTGCTGACCCTCAGCGTGCTGTCCAGCCGGGGCCGTACGATCCGGCCCAAGACCGTCGGCCAGAAGCAGTACGTCGAGGCGATCGACCAGCACACGATCACCTTCGGCATCGGGCCGGCGGGGACAGGCAAGACGTACCTCGCGATGGCGACCGCGGTGCGCGCGCTGCAGGCCAAGCAGGTGAGCCGGATCGTGCTGACCCGGCCGGCCGTCGAGGCCGGGGAGCGGCTCGGCTTCCTGCCGGGCACGCTGTCCGAGAAGATCGACCCCTACCTGCGGCCGCTGTACGACGCGCTGCACGACATGGTCGACCCGGACTCGATCCCGCGGCTCATCGACGCCGGCACCGTCGAGGTCGCGCCGCTGGCCTACATGCGCGGCCGCACGCTCAACGACGCGTTCATCATCCTCGACGAGGCGCAGAACACCTCGAGCGACCAGATGAAGATGTTCCTCACCCGGCTCGGCTTCGGGTCGCGCATGGTCGTCACCGGCGACGTCACCCAGGTGGACCTGCCCGGCGGCACGACGTCGGGCCTGCGGGTGGTCGAGGAGATCCTCTCCGGCGTCGACGACGTCGCGTTCTGCCGGCTGACCAGTGAGGACGTCGTGCGGCACCGGCTCGTGGGCGACATCATCGACGCGTACGCGGTGTGGGACAGCCGTCGTGCGGCGGACGGGCCCGACGACGGCCCGCGGGCCGGGCGCGGCGGGCGCGGGGGGCCGCGGTGAGCGTCGAGGTCAACAACGAGTCCGGCCACGAGCTGGACGAGGCCGAGTTCGCGGCCCTCGCGCGGTTCGTGCTCGACGCGATGCACGTGCACCCGCAGAGCGAGCTGTCGATCCTCATGGTCGGCCCGGACGTCATGAGCGAGCTCCACGAGCAGTGGATGGACGAGCCGGGCCCCACGGACGTGCTCTCGTTCCCCATGGACGAGCTGCGCCCCGGCAGCGAGACCGACCCGACGCCGGCCGGCCTCCTCGGCGACGTGGTGCTCTGCCCCGACGTCGCGGCCGAGCAGGCCCGCGCGGCGGGGCACTCGACGGCGGAGGAGCTCCTGCTGCTCACGGTGCACGGGATCCTCCACCTGCTGGGGTTCGACCACGCGGAGCCGGAGGAGGAGAAGGAGATGTTCGGGCTGCAGCGGCGGCTCCTGCTCACCTTCCTCGCCGGGCGATGACCGGCGTCCCCGTCGGCTGGCTGCTCGCCCTCGCGGTGGTCGCGGCCGTGCTCGCCGCGCTGCTCTCGGCGGGCGAGGCCGCCGTGCTGCGCGCCGGGCGCCGCGGCGTCGAC
>JAAYZM010000500.1 GCA_012514835.1 Actinomycetales bacterium | reverse complement strand
CGCACCATGGGGCCCCTCCCTCTTCGCCGATAGAAACGTATGTACGTATATCCCAACCAGGACCTAATCTAGTTCTGATCGGGACTTACTGGGATGAATCGATCATGCCACGGGCCACTGACACCGTGTCAACACCGGGTCGCTGAGTTCGGCAGTTCGGCACCGAGCTCGGCACTCTCGACCGCGAAGCACCTGCCCAGACTGCCTATCTCAGCGCGAGGGTAGCGGCTCCAGAGACGCAAGAGCCCGCCCGAACTGCCTGTCTCAGCGCAGTAGGGGCGGGCTCAGCGAGAACCGCGAGAAGAGCCGCGACTACGAGGCCTCGCCCAGCAGCGTGGCGATCCGCGTCACACCCTCGAGGAGGTCCTCGTCGCCCAGCGCGTAAGACAGCCGCAGGAACCCGGACGGACCGAACGCCTCCCCGGGCACCACGGCCACCTCGACCTCGTCGAGGATGAGTGCGGCCAGCTCCGCGGAGGTCCGGGGCGTGACGCTCCGGATCGTGCGCCCGAGCACGCCCTCGACGGACGGGTACGCGTAGAACGCGCCCTGCGGCACGGGGCACACGATGCCGTCGATCGCGGAGAGCAGCTCGACCATGGTGCGGCGTCGGCGGTCGAAGGCCGTCCGCATCTCCTCGACGGCCGCGAGGTCGCCCGTGAGCGCGGCCACGGCGGCCCGCTGGGACACGTTCGCGACGTTGCTCGTGAGGTGCGACTGGAAGTTGGTCGCGGCCTTGATGACGTCCGAGGGCCCGATCATCCAGCCCACGCGCCACCCCGTCATGGCGTACGTCTTGGCGACGCCGTTGAGCACGATCGTGGTGTCTGCGAGCTCGGGCACCGCGCGCACGATGGGCGTGAACTGGGCGCCGTCGTACAGCAGGTGCTCGTAGATCTCGTCCGTGATGACCCAGATGCCGTGCTCGAGGGCCCACTGCCCGATCGCACGGGTCTGCTCGGGCGAGTACACGGCGCCCGTGGGGTTCGACGGCGAGCAGAACAGGATCGCCTTGGTCCGCTCGGTGCGCGCGGCCTCGAGCTGCTCGACGGTCACGAGGTACCCGGCCTCGGCGCCCGCGAACACCTCGACGGGCGTGCCGCCGGCGAGCGTGATCGCCTCGGGGTACGTGGTCCAGTACGGCGCGGGCAGGATGACCTCGTCGCCCGGGTCCACGATCGACGCGAAGGCCTGGAAAACGGCCTGCTTGCCGCCGTTCGTCACGAGCACCTGCGACGGGGAGACCTCGTAGCCGGAGTCGCGCAGCGTCTTGGCGGCGATCGCCTCGCGCAGCACGGGCAGGCCCGCGGCGGGGGAGTAGCGGTGGTTGACGGGGTCCGCGGCGGCGGCCACGGCGGCGTCGACGATGTACGACGGCGTGGGGAAGTCGGGCTCACCGGCGCCGAACCCGATCACGGGGCGGCCGGCGGCCTTGAGAGCCTTGGCCTTCGCGTCGACGGCGAGGGTGGCGGACTCGGCGATGGCACCGAGGCGGGCAGAGACGCGGCGAGAAGATGCTTGGGTCACGTGTGCCATCCTCGCAGAGGTGGGCGCCGTCGTCGTCGGGCCGTTCGCCCTTCGGTCCGCCCGCCCGAGGTGACCGGTTCGACCGGGGCGCCCCCCGTCGCGTACAGTGGTCCCTCGGTGGATTTTCCCGCCATGCTCAGCCCTGCCCACAGCGAGCCCTTCGGGGGCCGACGGCGGAGGGTGGGCGCGGGTCGTGGAATCTCTCCAAGGGTAGTGGCGCAATTGGTAGCGCACCGGTCTCCAAAACCGGCGGTTGTGGGTTCGAGTCCCGCCTACCCTGCGGTACCGGTCCGTCCCGGCCCGGGTCTCGATCAGCCTTGACGAAGGACGCATGGTGAGTGATTCCGCAGCCGACGCCGTCGGCGCAGAAGAAGCGGCGCGCAAGCCCGCACGCACAAAGGGCGACAAGAAGCCCAGCGTGTACGCGCGCTTCGTGCTGTTCCTGCGTCAGATCATCGCCGAGCTGAAGAAGGTCGTCACCCCGACCCGCCAAGAGCTCATCAGCTACACGATCGTCGTGCTCGTGTTCGTCGCGGTGATCATGGCGTTCATCACCGGGATCGACTTCGGTCTCGGCAAGCTCATGCTCTGGCTCTTCGCCGGCAACTGAGCCCCCGCAGCCCCACCCGCAGCAGAAAGCAGGTCCGTTCGTGTCCCAGGAGTCGCTCGACCCCACGCCCGTCGAGGAGACGGACGTCGTCGACGCCGAGATCGTGGCCGACGACGACGCCCCCGCGGCCGAGGACGCTCCGGCGACCGAGGACGCCTCGGCGACCGACGAGGTCGACCCGGCAGCGGACGCTCCAGAGACCGAGGACGCTCCCGAGACCGAGGACGAGCCCGCTGCCGAGCAGGCTGACGAGCCCGCCGAGGTCGACGAGATCGCGGAGTTCAAGGCCCAGCTGCGCCGCCAGCCCGGTGACTGGTACGTCATCCACTCCTACGCCGGCTACGAGAACCGCGTGAAGGCGAACCTCGAGAGCCGCATCCAGAGCCTCAACATGGAGGACTTCATCTTCCAGGTGGAGGTCCCCATGGAAGAGGTCGTGGAGATCAAGAACGCGCAGCGCAAGGTGGTCCGCCGCGTGCGGATCCCCGGCTACGTGCTCGTGCGCATGGACCTCACGGACGAGTCGTGGGGCGCCGTGCGCAAGACCCCGGGCGTCACGGGCTTCGTGGGCCAGGCGCACCAGCCGGTCCCGCTGCGCACGGACGAGGTCTTCTCGATGCTCGCCCCGACGCTCGCCCCCAAGACGGCGACGGCGGCGGCCGCGGCACCGAAGGCCGCACAGGCGGTCGAGGTCGACTTCACCGTCGGCGAGTCCGTGACGGTCACCGACGGGCCGTTCGACACGCTGCCCGCCACGATCTCCGAGATCAACGTCGAGGGCCAGAAGCTCAAGGTCCTCGTGTCCATCTTCGGCCGGGAGACCCCGGTCGAGCTGTCGTTCGCCCAGGTCG